>JAVWEG010000029.1:0-26773 GCA_036641735.1 Oscillospiraceae bacterium | reverse complement strand
ATCAGTCCACTCCCGAAAACAGTACGGCTAATGTATCTGTAGCGATACGCACAAGCAGTATGCACGTTACACTCGCGCAGCTATTGGATAGCCTGCATAAGCAGCCTATGATAATAGATGTGGCAAGACGATAATATATATTAAATTACTTATAAAGGAGCGGACGATTTGGCAAAGATAGCGATATTGGGATACGGCACTGTAGGCAGCGGAGTACTTGAGGTGCTGCGCCGCAGTGCAGTGAGCATACAGCGCAGAGCAAATGAGCCTATAGAGGTAAAATATATTTGTGATATCAGAGATTTTAGCAAGAGCGAAGATGCAAAATTGTTTGTTAACAATATAGATGTGATATTAAGAGATCCTGAAGTGCGCGTAGTGGTGGAAACTATAGGCGGTATTAAGCCTGCATATTTTTATGTAAAATCGGCGCTTGAGAGCGGCAGACACGTAGTTACATCTAATAAAGAAATGGTGGCGCAATACGGAGCAGAGCTTTTAGCACTTGCCAAAAAAAATAATGTTTGCTTTTTGTTTGAAGCGAGCGTTGGCGGAGGTACGCCGATAATTACACCTATGCACCAGTGCCTTGCGGCAAACGAGCTGCGAGGGATAGCAGGCATAGTAAACGGCACTACTAATTTTATGCTCACACGTATGTCACGCGATAAAATGAGCTTCGACGAAGCGCTCAAAATAGCGCAAGGGCTTGGATATGCCGAAACAATAGATCCGTCGGCTGATGTTGACGGTATAGATGCAGGGCGCAAAATTGCAATACTGTCAAGTCTTGCATTTGGTCATCATATTTATCCCGATAACGTACCTATGCGCGGTATACGTGACGTTACAGTAACAGATATGAATATGGCGGCACGCTTGCAATGCGCAATAAAGCTTATTGCGTGGGCTGATAACAGCGACGAATTGCCGTTTGCTTGCGGTGTAGAGCCTATGCTGGTACCACTTGATAATCAGCTGTCGGGCGTGGAGGATGTATTTAATGCGGTATTGCTGAAAGGTGATATGCTCGGCGATGTAATATTTTATGGCAAGGGCGCAGGTAAGCTACCTACAGCGAGTGCGGTAGCGGCAGATATTATAGATGCAATTAAAAACGGTGCAGCTATTCACGATAGTTTGTTTTGGCACGAGTCATTGCCGATAGATGGTAAGTATGTAAATGAAGCAAAGGGCAAATATTACATAAGAGCTTGCACAAGCAAGGACGAAGCACTGAAAGCTTTCGGAAATATTGAAGTGATAAGCGAAGCAGAGGAGCTTGTTTTTATTGCAGATAATATCACGGCGGCGCAATTAGAAAAAATAAAAACACAAAATAGCGCCTTGCACATATCTAACGCTATGCGTTTTATGGCGCAGTAGGAGACAGAGATGGTAAAGGTAAGAGTACCGGGAACGAGTGCTAATTTGGGAGCAGGGTTTGATAGCTTGGGAATGGCACTGAATATTTATAATACAGTGAGCTTTGAAGAAAATGAGGGGCTTGATATCTCGGCAAGCGACGGCACATTTGTACCGAAGGACGAGACTAATCTTGTGTATCGCACAGCAAAGCATTTATATGCCGAATGTGGTAAACCGTTTAAAGGGCTAAAGCTGGTACAGACAAACGCTTTGCCAATGGCAAGAGGGCTTGGCTCTAGCTCTGCTTGCATAGTGGCAGGCATAATGGGCGCAAATGCGCTTATGGGCAGCCCTCTTACAAACGCGGATATTTTGGATTATGCAGTGGATATAGAGGGACACCCCGATAACGTAGCACCGGCGCTTTTAGGCGGTTTTGTATCTTGCGTAGTAGAAAACAAGCACGCATTTGCCGTGCGCCACGATATATCGCAAGACCTTACTTTTGCGGCATTTATTCCAAGCTTTCGTTTGCTCACAGAAAAAGCACGCGCGGCACTTCCAAAAGATATACCGCTATGCAATGCTATTTACAATGTATCAAGAGCTGCTCTATGCAGCGCCGCTTTTTGTGAGGAACGGTACGAATTGCTCGGTGTTGCCACAGGAGATATGCTGCATCAGCCGTACCGCTTGCCTTTAATAGAGGGCGGAGCGGAGGTGCTGGAGCTTGCGAAAAATCTTGGTGCATTAGCTGCGTTTGTAAGCGGAGCAGGGCCTACGCTTATGGCAGTAGTGGATAAAGAAAATATTGATTTTGCAACAAAAGCAAAAGCGCTTTTGCGCAATAGTGAAACAGGCTGTACTTTTGAGCTTTCCGCGTTAAAGGCGGACAATGAAGGCGCAAAATTCATATAATATATTAAAAACAGCAAAATCTAATAGCTTTGAGGGAGTAGGGAACAATATGGCATTAATAGTGCAGAAGTTTGGCGGCTCGTCCGTAAAGGACAAGGAACACTTGTTTAACGTGGCGCGTATTGTAGCGCGTACACGAAACGAGGGCAATGATGTGGTAGTGGTGGTATCGGCACAGGGAGATACTACAGACGACCTTTTGGAAAAGGCAGGCGAAATTACGGCTTCGCCGTCTAAAAGAGAGCTTGATATGCTGCTCGCTACAGGAGAGCAGATAAGCATTGCGCTTTTATGTATGGCACTGGGGGAAATTGGCTGTGACTGCATTAGCCTTACAGGCTGGCAGGCAGGGTTTAAAACGGACCGCAGCTATACTCGTGCGCGCATAAATAAGATGGATTCAGAGCGTTTAGAGAGTGAGATATCCAAAAAACGCGTGGTTGTAGTGGCAGGCTTTCAAGGGCTTAACAGCCACGATGATATCACCACGCTTGGCAGAGGCGGCTCGGATACAAGCGCTGTGGCAATTGCGGCGGCATTACACGCAGACCTTTGCCAAATATACACAGATGTAGACGGTGTATATACAGCCGATCCACGCTTAGTAAAAGGCGCGAAGAAGCTCGATTTTATTACGTTTGATGAAATGCTCGAGCTTGCCAATTTGGGCGCGCAGGTGCTGAATAACCGCTCAGTAGAGCTTGCCAAAAAATACGGAGTAAATCTTGAGGTGCGTTCGTCATTACACGATGTGCCGGGTACAATAGTTAAGGAGGTAGTAGAAGTGGAAGGAATGTTAATAAAGGGCGTGGCAAAGGACGAGCAGGTGGCTGCAATATCTATTTTGGAGGTACCTGACGTACCGGGTATTTCGTTTAAAGTATTTAGCTTAATGGCGCAAAAAAAGATTAATGTCGATATCATTTTGCAATCTTCAGGACGTAATAACAATAAGGATTTGATATTTACTGTGCCTTTAGAAGATGCAGATGCAGCAAGGCAGATTTTGATAGAAAATCAGGCTAGATTTGGCGGTAAAAGCGTAACTGTAGACAAAGACGTAGCAAAGGTGAGCATAGTGGGCGCAGGTATGCAAAGCTATTCGGGTGTTGCATCTAAGATGTTTGAGGCATTATATGACAATGATATTAACATACGTATGATATCCACAAGTGAGATAAAAATATCTGTGCTTATAGATAAAGCTGATACAAATAAAGCCGTAAATGCAATACACGATGCATTTATAAATTAAATAAACTTGTCTTGTAAACTCAAAAAGGGTATAATAGTCATTGTGACTATTATACCCTTTTTTATAAGGAGAATTATTTATGCCGAACAATTATCCAAATAGACAAGCAAATTATAATACAGATGTAAATACACGCAGAGAAATAATGCAGCGTCGTGCGGCTAAAGAAAAGCGCCGCAAAATGCTAAAACGCAATAGAATAATATCCACAATAGTGATTGCCGTTATAGCAATCGCCGCTATTTTTGGAATAGTAAAGCTTATAGGAAAAAAAGCAGGTGATGCTAACAGTAAAGTACCGCAATCAAGCTCTGCTGTTACATCTGATACAAGCGCTGTATCAGACACAAATAAAGATAATTCAGCTTCAGTATCACAGCCGATTTCTGAGGTAAGCTCTATTCCTACACAAGCAGCAGCACCTGTAGCAATAGGTGAATGGAATATGTTGCTTGCCAATGCCAATAATCCTATAAGTGAAGGGTACGTGCCGGAGGTAGTAAAGGTAGATGCAGCAGGACACGAATTTGATAAACGTGCCGCCGAAGCTCTTACAAATATGATAAAAGACGGCAATGCAACAGGACTAAAGCTTATGATATGCTCCGCATACCGTTCTACAGAGCGCCAAACAAAGCTGTTTAACGATATGAAGGCAGATTTTATCGCCAAAGGTAAAAAAGAAGATGAAGCTTATGCCGAAACTAAAAAGATAAGGGCTGTTCCCGGTACCTCGGAACACGAGACAGGGCTTGCCGCAGATATAGTGTCCGAAACTCATCAATCACTTGAGGATAGCTTTGACACCACTAAAGAGTTTGCGTGGCTTAATGAAAACGCGTATAAGTATGGGTTTATTTTGCGATATCCTCGGGAAAAAAGCGCAATTACGGGTATAATATATGAGCCGTGGCATTATAGATATGTAGGTGTAGACGCGGCAAAACAAATAAAAGACAAGGGAATATGCCTTGAAGAATTTATAGATGAGGTAATGAAATGACAGAAAACGAGCAGTTAAAAGATGTACATTTTACTAAGCTGAATGCAGATAAGTTTAAGCGTTGCAGAGTAAGCATCAATTTTATTTGGGACAGTGAAAGGAATACAGCTACGGCTTCGGCATTGCTGCCATATCTATTGCAAAGAGGGTACTCTGAATGTCCTGATATGACAAAGCTCTCGAAGCTGCTTGCCAAGCTGTACGGCGCATCATTAAGCGTGGATACCACCGTGTGTGGTGCCGCGCGCGTGCTTACTGTGGCGGTAACAGGTATTAAAAGCGAATATGCCATAAACGGCGAGGATTTAGCGGCACAATATGCACATTTAGCGGCAGGTATAGCATTTTCACCTTATTTACAAGACGGACTGTTTGATAAAACAGCTCTTGATATAGAAAGAGAAAAGCTGCGTAATGCTTTACTGGGCGAAATAAACGAAAAGCGTATATATTGCGTAAAGCAAGCGAGGCGCAAATTTTTCGGTGATGCCAAAGAAGGTATAGAGCGCAGTGGGTATATCGATGAATTAGATGGAATATCCGTGCGTGAAATTACGGCAGTATACAATAATATGCTTAGTACTGCCCGTATAGAAGTACTTGTGATGGGCATTGATGAAAACCCGATAAAACGCGAAATTTCGCAATATATAACGAACGTTAAGCGCGAGCCCTGTGCAGCACAAATAGTGAGCGCACAGCACGCTTGCGAAGAGCAAAGCTACACCCAAAGCATAGAAGCCGTGCAAGGTAAGCTGTGCCTTTTATTTACTACAGATACCCCAATAGAGGCAAAATATTTAGCGGCGATGCAAGTGGCAATTGCACTTTATGGCGGCACACCTACTTCACGTTTATTCACTAATGTGCGCGAAAAAGAGAGCCTTTGCTACTATTGCTCGGCAGGCTATTCACGTTTTACAAATATGCTGTCAGTAGATAGCGGCATAGAGCCATCAAATGCCGCAAAGGCAAAGGCGGCTATATTGCAGGAGCTAAATGCGCTAAAAACAGGCGAAATCACACAAAAAGAGCTTGCTGATACTAAGCTGTGCTTAGTGAACAGCCTAAAATCCGTAGATGATGCACTTGTAATCCTTGATAGCTGGACATTTTCAGAGCTTATTGCAGGCACAATGCGCACTACAGATAAGGCTATTGCGGCGATAAAAGCAGTGGAAATAGATGATATCAAGTATGTACTTTCACGGCTTTCGCTTTCCGTGTCGTATCTGCTTACTAAGGAGGACGAATAATGAATGTACTTGAAAAAGCGGCAGAATATAAAACAATCCGTCTTGATAACGGGCTTGTGATTTTATTGCACGAAATGCCTGAATTTAGCGGAGTTCACGCTATCTTTGCTACCAATTTCGGCAGTATTGACAGAGAATTTACACTAAATGGCAAGCATTACGAGCTTCCGGCAGGCGTAGCTCATTTTTTAGAGCATAAGATGTTTGAAAACGAGGACGGCGATGCTTTTGAAAAATATGCTAAAACAGGCGCAAATGCTAATGCGTATACAGGCTTTGACAAAACTTCGTATATTTTTCAAACCACGGATAATGTTGACGAAAGTATGGATATTCTGCTAAATTTTGTCACTAATCCGTACTTTACGGAACAAACCGTTAAAAAAGAGCAAGGCATTATCGGACAAGAGATAGGTATGTACGACGATGCTCCCGATTGGCGAATGATGTTCGCGCTTTTGGAATGTTTGTATTCCAAACATCCTATACGTGACGATATTGCAGGCAGTGTAGAGTCAATATCAAAGATAACGCCTGAGCTTTTGTATGCGTGTACAGATGCGTTTTACCGTACAGATAATATGGTGCTTAGTGTTGCTGGCAATATCACAGAAGAACGAGTGTTAAGTGCGTGTAAACGCGCCAATATAAAGGCTAAAAGCGGTGATGTAACAAAGGGCGAGTGCAAGGAAAGCACAGAGGTAAACGAGAAATCACGCGAGATTAAAATGTCGGTATCAAGACCGATATTAGGGATTGGATTTAAAGAAATACCGTCCGAAAAGGATATCTGTAAACAGGATATGCTTTGCGACGTATTAAATGAGCTTATTGTAGGTGAAATGACACCACTGTATCGTAAGCTTTATGATGAAGGGCTAATAGATGATAGCTTTGGAGGGGAATATCTATCACTAAAGGGTGCATTGTGCTTTATGTTTTCAGGTGAAACTTGTCAGCCTGAAAAGGTGCGCGAGCTTTTGCTTGCAGAAATATCGCGCTTGCGCACAGAGGGTGTAGATGAAGAAATATTTACGCTTTGCAAAAATATGCTTTACGGTGTGCTTGTGGCTAATCTTGAAAATGCCGATGATTTTGCAGTAGGTATGGTAAGCTCTTATTTTAAAGGTTATACGCTTGCAAGTGAGATTGAAACCTTAGCCGCTATTACTTTAGATGAAATAAATGACTTGCTACAGCGCGTGATGTGCGAAAAGCGGAGCGCAACTGTTATTATCAAACCTTTAGAGGAGAATTAACAATGACAAATTTTGTGGAATTTCCAAAGCTTGGGATAGGATTTAACGTTAATAGAGTGGCTTTTTCTATAGGTTCGCTTAATGTATATTGGTATGGAGTAATTATCGGTGCAGGTATGATATTGGCGCTGATGTACGTTTTTTCAAAGTCAGATGAATTTAAGCTTAACCAAGACAGAATGATAGACGTAATCTTGCTTACTACCTTGTGCGCTATAGCCTGTGCGCGCGCATATTATGTAATATTCGCACCGTTTAAATACGATAGTGTGTGGGATATGATAAACATTCGCGACGGTGGGCTTGCGATTTACGGCGCTGTAATAGGTGCATTTGTATTTGGCGCGCTTATTTGTAAATGGCGTAAAGTACCTATTTTGCCAATGTTTGACTTAGCATCTATCGGGTTTTTGATAGGGCAGGGTATAGGCCGCTGGGGCAATTTTGTTAATCAAGAAGCATTTGGCACTAATACGGATTTGCCGTGGGGAATGTTCAGCGAAGCTACCTCCGCTTATCTTAATTCGGTACAAGGTACTTTGGCGGCACAGGGCATTACGGTAAACCCTATGATGCCCGTACACCCTACTTTTTTATATGAATCCATTTGGTGCTTAATGGGCTTTGCGCTACTTGCACTTCATGTAAAGCATCGCCGCTTTGACGGTGAAATTATGCTTATGTACGTAATGTGGTACGGCATAGGGCGCTTTGGTATAGAAGCCTTGCGCACAGACAGCCTAATGACGGGCTTTTTAGGCTTGCGCACAAGCCAGCTTGTAGCGGCAGTATCTGTATTGGCTGCATTTGGCATATGGCTATTTTGCAGAATAAAAGGCAAAAAGCGTGAAATTGTTATAGAAGCATCAATTGCAAACGAGGTTGACAGCAATGAGCAAACACAAGAAGCTGCGCAAGAGCAAGATAGTGAGGTGCAATAATGGCTACAATTTTGAGCGGTAAAATAATATCGGAAGAGATAAAGGCAAGAGCTGCTATTGAGGCAAAGGAGCTTTCCGATAAAGGAATATTACCAAAGCTAACGGTTATTTTAGTAGGCAATAATCCTGCCAGCGCAGTATATGTAAATGGCAAAGCAAAGGATTGCGCACAGTGCGGTATTTTGTCCGATATCATAGCAATGGACGAAAATACAACACAAAGTGAGCTTTTAAATAAAATTAATGAGCTGAATAATGATGCAAAGGTAAACGGAATATTGGTACAGCTCCCACTGCCAAAGCATATTAACGAAGCTGCAATTATAGAAGCGATTTCACCTATTAAAGACGTAGACGGCTTTACACCTGTAAATGCAGGACGTATGCTGATAGGCGAAGATTGCTATTTACCGTGTACTCCGGCAGGCTGTATGGAGCTATTGCATCATACAGGTGTAGATATTGCAGGCAAGGATGCAATAGTGATAGGCAGAAGTAATATTGTAGGTAAGCCTGCGGCTATTTTGCTTACGCAAGCAAATGCTACTGTTACCTTAGCACATTCGCGTACGCATAATCTTAAAGCAAAATGTCTTGCGGCTGATATTATTATAGCGGCGGTGGGCAAAGCGGGGTTTGTTACGGGTGATATGGTAAAAGACGGTGCAATAGTTATAGATGTGGGCATAAACAGAGGCGAAGATGGTAAATTGTGCGGAGATGTTAATTATGCGCAAGCAGAAGCTAAAGCATCATTTATCACACCTGTACCGGGCGGAGTAGGCTTAATGACGCGAGCAATGCTTATGCTCAATACAATAAAGGCAGCTAAAAGGCAAAACAATATTAATTAAAGCTGTATACATAATAAACTTATTTACTAAGGAGTAAAATATGAATATCACTGTGCTTGGATGTGGGCGATGGGGTTCTTTTTTGGCTTGGTATCACGGTAAATCACACAATGTAACATTGTGGGGCAAAGATAGCTCACGCGCATATAAAGCACTATGTGTAAGCCGCAGCAACGATTATTTAACATTACCGAACAGCGTTGCGCTTACAAGCTCTTTGCAGTGCGCTGTAAATGCTTCAAAAGTAATTATTATATCTATAGGCGCACAGCAGCTTCGTAGCTTGCTTTGCGAAATAAACGAGTTAGATGTGAAAGACAAATTATTCATACTTTGTATGAAGGGCATTGAAGCGAGCAGCGGATTACGATTAAGCGAGGTGTTTTCGCAAGCTATTACGCAAAATGCAAAGGTGGCGGTGTGGGTAGGCCCCGGACACGTACAGGATTTTACCAAAGGAATACCAAACTGTATGGTGGTGGATTCTGCCGACAAAGATACCATAGAATGGATAGTAAATAACCTCAATTCAGACCTTATTCGCCTATATAAAGGACACGACCTAATAGGCACAGAGGTAGGAGCAGCCGCTAAAAACGTAATAGGCATAGCGGCAGGTATGCTCGACGGCAAAGGATTGTCGAGTATGAAAGGCGCACTTATGGCACGAGGAGCGCGCGAGGTAGCAAGGCTTATCAGTGCAATGAGAGGCAGTGAGCTGTCTGCATATGGCTTGTGTCATCTTGGAGACTACGAAGCAACGCTGTTTTCCGCACATAGCCATAATCGTAGGTTTGGTGAAAGCTATATTAAAGGCGAGCCGTATTCTATGTTGGCAGAGGGTGTGCCTACGGCAGCGGCTTTAATGGAGCTTGCACGAAAATACAACGTTGATATGCCAATATGTGATACAGTATATAAAATTTTATATGAAAATCAAAACGCTGACGATGCATTGCAAAGGCTATTTCGCCGCAGTGTAAAAAATGAATTTGATTTATAATTCATTGTTTTTATCATAAATATTGACTATCAAGCTTTAATAAGCGATAATATAAGTATAATTATTTTAATTTATGAATGGAGCTGAAAGCATTTGGCTTTTTACAATTGCCTTTTAATCGACTCGGACGGCACGTTGTTAGACTTTGATACTGCCGAAGAAACGGCATTTTATAACACTATGCAGCATTTTGATTTGCCTTATACGCAAGATACGTTTTTGCTGTATAGGGAAATTAATAATGCTCTATGGGCATCACTTGAGGACGGCAAGATAAGGCAAGATAAATTGCTTATTGAGCGCTTTCGCGTATTGCTGGATAAGCTTGGTGAGAAGGGCAATGCTATCGATATTAATAAATTTTATCTTGACAATTTATCGCTTGGCGGCAGCACCATTCAAGGTGCTGATGAGCTTTTGTGCGAGCTTGCGGAGGTAGCTACTATTGCAGTAGTAACAAATGGCATAGAAAAAGTGCAAAACGCGAGATTTAAGGCTTCGGGCTTAGATAAATATGTTGATGCTGTTTATGTTTCGGAGCGTGTAGGCGCGGCAAAGCCACAGCGCAAGATGTTTGATGTGGCGCTTGCAGAGCTAGGCGTGGATAATCGCAAAAAAGTACTTGTAATAGGAGACAGCTTGCGTGCTGATGTGCGCGGCGGCATCAATGCAGGGCTTGATACTTGCTGGTGCAATTTTGGCAATATAGAAAACGATACAGGCATTAAACCTACCCATACAGTACGCGGATATGAAGAGCTAATGAGAGTAATTATGGAAGAGGAGGAGCTTGAAAATGTCGGGAGCAGTGAAAAGCGTCATCGGGTTTAAATCCTCAAGCGGCACTTGCAATATTACCGGCTATATTTACAAAAACGAGGCTGTGCCTGCAAAAGCAATATTGCAGATATCTCATGGAATGTGCGAATACATAGAAAGATATGAAGAATTTGCTTTATTTATGGCGGATAACGGCTACATTGTATGCGGAAACGACCATCTTGGCCACGGGAAATCCTCTGATAGTGAGGGCGGTATAGATGGATTTTTCGCTGACAAAGACGGCAGAGATTATCTGATACAAGATTTGCACCATATGAACAGCTTAGTATCACATCAATTCGGAGGGCTTCCTCTTATTATGCTAGGGCATAGTATGGGCAGCTTTATGGCAAGGCTGTATGCTGTTACGTATCCCGAAACGATTAAGGCGCTTATCCTCAGCGGCACAGGCGGGCCTAATCCGGCAGCAGGAGTGGGCATTGCGCTCACTAAATTAATCGGCAAAATAAAAGGTACGCAATATCGCTCACAATTTATCAATAAATTAGCGTTTGGCGCATATCTCAAACAAATTTCTTCACCAAAAACAATTTACGATTGGATATCAAGTGATGAAAAAATAGTACAAGCTTATGTAAAAGATAAAAAATGCACATTTGTATTTACAGTGAGTGCATTTAATGATATGATGCGCACTTTACGTGATGTGAATAAGCGCGAATGGGCAGAAAAACTAGATAAAGCTATGCCGATATATCTATTTTCAGGAGACAAAGACCCTGTGGGTGATTACGGTAACGGCGTAAGCAAGGTAAAGCAATTTATTACAGATGCAGGAGTAAAAGACGTAACAATGAAGCTTTACGAAAACGGACGGCACGAGATGCTAAACGAGACGAATAGATTAACGGTGTATAACGATGTTTTAAATTGGTGTAATGCTCACCTTTAATAAATAATGAAAGAGAGCTTAAAAAATGGAGGCAATTAATTCTTTTGTAAATGCAATTTTCGGCACGGTACTTTCTATGAGCGCAATGTCGCTTGTAAAGATGATAGTAATGTGGATAATCGGCGGAGTGCTGATATATCTTGCTATCAAAAAGGATATGGAGCCAAGCCTTTTATTACCTATGGGATTTGGTGCGATATTAGTAAATTTACCTTTATCAGGCGCGATAGACCAATTATACGGTGGAAACTTAGAGCCGGGCGCATTGAGCGAATTGTTCAGAGCAGGTATAGCAAATGAGCTTTTTCCGCTTTTACTGTTTATTGGTATTGGCGCTATGATAGATTTCGGACCTTTGCTTTCCAATCCTAAGCTTTTGCTATTTGGTGCGGCAGCGCAGTTCGGCATATTTGTTACGCTTACACTCGCTTGCGGCATTAACGCTGTGTTCCCGGGAATGTTTTCCCTTACAGATGCAGCCTCTGCCGCAATTATCGGCGCAGCCGACGGGCCAACCGCTATATTTGTAGCTAATTTTTACGGCACTAAATATCTTGGAGCTATTATAGTGGCCGCATATAGCTATATGGCGCTTGTACCTATTATTCAGCCTCCTGTTGTACGCGCGCTCACCACCAAAAAAGAGCGCCTTATCCGTATGAAATATGAGGCGAAAAGCATTAGCAAAACAGTGCGTATACTGTTCCCGATAATAGTTACTATTATAGCAGGGCTTGTAGCACCTCGTTCTGTGTCTCTTGTAGGATTTTTGATGTTTGGTAATCTGTTGCGCGAATGTGGAGTGCTAAACAGCCTTTCAGAGACAGCACAAAACGTATTAGCTAACCTTATTACAATATTCCTCGGCATCACAGTAGCTACACAAATGCAGGCGGATATGTTCCTTACGGGCGGTACACTTGCAATTATGCTTCTTGGATTGTTTGCGTTTGTATTTGATACAGCAGGCGGAGTTTTGTTTGCCAAATTTATCAATCTGTTCACTAAAAATAAAATTAACCCTATGATAGGCGCTTGCGGAATATCGGCATTCCCGATGTCCAGCCGCGTTATTCATAAAATGGGGCTTAAAGAAGATCCTGAAAACTTTTTGCTTATGCACGCAGCAGGCGTAAACGTGGGCGGACAGATAGCAAGTGTTATCGCCGGCGGTTTGATATTAAACTTAATAGCGAAATAGGAGGATAAAATGGAACAAGTATTTACATCACTTAGCGTAATGCTTATGGGTATGTGTGGTATATTTATAGTAATGGGGCTTATATCTGTATCTATCTCCGTACTCAATAAGCTGTTTAAATAGTTTCTTTTTGGAGTACATTAGATGTTAAATCAATGCAGATATCGGTATAATGGGCAAAAGCTCGTTTTATCTTGTGCTTGTATAGCAATATATTTATCACTGGTGTGCTTATCAGGCGGCAGCCTTATAGAGGCTGTACGCCTGTATCTTTGTGCCTTTGGATATGTTTTTGTACCGGGACTGTTTTTTGTAAAGATACTAAAGCTTGAAAAAACATATGACGGGCTTAAAATACCGCTTGCTATTTTGTGCGGCACAGGGTTTTTTGCGGTACTGTATTGCGTAAGTATGCGGCTTGGCATTTTGTGGATGCTGCATATTTTACCGATAGTAATATCTATATTATGTCTGTGGCAAATGCGCAAAGAAAAACGTATTTCACTGAGCAAAAATGGAGAATATGGCTGTTACATTCTTTTATGGGGTGTACTTGTATTATTATTTGCTTTTAGCGTATCTGTGAAAATGGCACGTCCCTCAGCAGCAGGAGAAATAGTGTTAAGCGAGGATATGCTGTGGAATATCGGCAACGCAAACTCGTTTAAAATTGCTTTTCCACCTCAAGACATACGCTTTTCCGAGGTGCGCTTATCATATCATTATCTCACAGAGCTTGTAGCAGGAGCGCTATCGATTGTAAGCGGAGTGTCTGCTTACAATATATTTTCGTTTTATATAGGGCCTGTAATATTGGCGGCACTTATAGCTTGCCTTTATAATATGGGGCTTTGCTTTTATAATGGACATAAAGGCAAAACCTTGCTGTTTACTTTTTCAATGTTCGTTTTTAATTGTGCATCTACTGTATTAGCACTTACGAACGGACGAGGAGTGTTTTGGAACACTAATTTACAGCACCTCATCACTAATGTTAATTCGCAAAGCACAGGCGTAATATTTATGTCTATATTCTTTTCTATGTTTGTAAAGCTTGCAAACCGTGGATTTGATTGCGATTTCATTTCCTTGCTTGTGTTTATATGCAGTGCGTTAATGATGATTTTTGCCAAAGGACCTGCAGGTGCAATAGTAACTTGCGCGTTTGTTATTACTATGGTGTTTGTGCTGTTTCGTAAACCAAAATACCTTAAAGCGTTATTTGCACTTATAGGTGTGGCAGGCGCATTTATCTTAGTGTATTTTACTATGTTTTCATCAGGTGTAAATACCAGCGTGCGCTTTGGATTTGTAACAATGGAGTTTACGATATTTGCCGATATTTTAAAATCGGCTTACAATTTTGCAATTCCTCTTTATTATGCGTTATTGCCAATAGCTATGCTATTGCAATTATGGGGTATGCAGCCTGTGCAGCTTCCGCTTTACTTTAGCGGATTATGGCAGGATATTAGGCATTTGCCTACTTTACCGCCACAGAGAATACTGGCAAATGGAATAGTGGCAGGCGGTGTGCTTGCGTATCTTTTATTTTGGCATCCGTCATACAGCCAAGTGTATTTTGTATTGGTGGCAATATTATTTATTAATTTGCTGGCAGTAGATAGAATTACGTATATAAAGAAAAACATATTCGGTAAAATAATCGCTGCTTTGGGTGTTATAGGTATTCTTACCTCGGCAGTGCTTTGCGTTAATTTTATCGGCAGCGGTACACGGCAGTTAGCGCGTAACCTTGATATAATACCCAAATATCCGTATGAGGTGTTAGCAAAATCGCAGGACGAGGAAGCTATGATGTGGCTTAAAGATAATAGCGATAAATCAGCAAAGTTTGCCACTAATCGCGTAGGCGGAGGAGGTATTTCCAATATTTATTCCGCCTTATCGGAACGTCAGGCATTTATGGAAGGGTATACCTATGCCATTACCAATATGGGAGTTTCCGAACAAGTAGTAAAGCAAAAACAAAATATTAACGCAGCGCTTTTTGATGCCGATACACAAGCGGAGCAGGTATCGAAGCTATGCAGAGAAAACAATATAGATTTTTTAGTGATATCAGAGCAAGCTCCGTACGACACAAAGCAGCTTACACAATGCGCGCTTGTGTACGAAAATGCAGATGTAAAGATATATAAACCGTAAAACAAAGGATAAAATAATGTTAATTCAAATGCAAAATATAAGTAAAAGCTTTGGCGCTGATGAAATATTAAAAAGCGTTAATGCCACTATCAGCGAGGGCGACCGCATAGGTATGATAGGCGAAAATGGCGCAGGTAAAACTACGCTGATTAAGCTTATTTGCGGTGAATACTATATTGATGGCGGTGAGCTTACAATATCCGATGGTGTAACTATAGGCTATTTAGAGCAAAACACACAGCTTGATAATAGCTTAGACGTATGGGGCGAGATGAAAAACGCTTTTTCAAGAGTGCTTGATGCTATGTCTGAAATGCGAGTATTGGAAAAGCAAATGTCTTGCGAAAGCGATAACAAAGCGCTTTTAGATAGGCACGCACATTTACAAGCGGTGATAGATGCAGCCGATGGCTACAATATGGATACACAAATAAAAAAAATACTTAATGGTATGGCATTTCCCGAAAGCACTTATGATAAATCCGTTTCGGTATTGTCGGGTGGCGAGCATACAAGGCTGTGTCTTGCGCGCATTTTACTGCAAAATCCTGATGTGCTGATATTAGACGAGCCTACAAACCACTTGGATTTTACTACAATGGAATGGCTTGAAGGCTATTTGAACGCATATAAGGGCGCAGTGCTTGTAGTAAGCCACGACCGTTATTTTTTGGATAGCGTATGCAATAAAATTTATGAGATGGAGCAGGGCGGAATATCGTGCTATAAAGGTAATTATTCGGCGTTTATTCCACAAAAAGAAGCTGCAATTACTCTACAGCAAAAGCAGCATAATGCAGATATAGAAAAAGCTAAAAAGCTTGAGGACTATGTAGCGCGTAACCTTGTGCGCGCCTCTACTACAAAAATGGCGCAGAGCCGCCGCAAGCAGCTCGAAAAGCTGGAGATTACCGAAGCACCGCAAAAGCAAGCAAATAATTTACGTTTTCGCTTTGAGTTTGATATTGAGCCATACCTAGAGCTTGTTACTATTAAAAATTTGTCTTGTAATATTGGCGGCAAAGCATTGATAGATAGCTTATCTGCCGTAGTAAAGCGCGGTGAGCGCTTAGTGATAGCAGGGCCGAATGGTGCAGGTAAATCCACGCTATTACGTGTGCTTGCAGGTAAGCTGCGCCCGTCGGGCGGTATGGTGCGCATAGGAATGGGTGCTAAAATTTCTATATATGAGCAGCTGCAAAATAATAAACGGCAAGGCACTGTGGAGAGTGCTGTTTGGGACAAATATCCTCGGCTTACAAGCCTTGAAGTACGCAGCCATCTTGCCAAATTTAATTTCAAAGGCGAAGACGTTTTTAAGCCGTGCAGTGCATTATCGGGCGGAGAGCTTGCACGTTTGCGCTTTGCCGAAATAGTTTTGGAACGTCCTAATCTTATGTTTTTAGATGAGCCTACTAACCATTTGGATATTTATACGCGCGAGACACTCGGTACTGCTTTAAGCGATTATAAAGGTACACTGATACTTGTAACGCACGACAGATACTTAATGAACAGCCTTGCTTGCCCTATTTTGTACATAGAAGACGGTAAAGCAATAATGTACCAAAGCTACGAAGCACTTATGAAGAGGGCATCTAATGCTGTGGCACAGCCAAAAGCAGAAAACGCGGCAAAGCCTGCATATGGTAAGGAACAGCGCCGCCGCAAAGCAGAGCTGCGCACAAGGATAAAGGAGCTGGAGGACACTATCGAAACGATGGGTGCCGATATAGCAGAGATAGAAAACAAGCTCAATGATCCTGAAATAGTGCGAGACCGTGATAAAGTGCGCGAGCTTTGTGACGAATTGTCAGATACTAAGTTTCACCAAGAGGAGCTTTATAACGAATGGGGCGAGCTTTCAAGCGAACAGGAGCAGATGCAAGACGAATAGTGAACATTATTTTAAAGAGGTAAGAAAATGGCAGAGGATTGCTTTGAGCAGAATATAAAAGTGCGCCAATGTGAATGTGATATGGATAATAGAATGACACCTTCATATATGCTGAAATATGCGCAGGAAATAGCCACAGCGCATTGTGACAGTAAGGGCATAACGGACGAAGTGTATCAAAAAACGCACACGGCATTTCTTTTGGCAAAATCTCGCATTACAGTAAATACACCGCTTATGTGGAACGAGGATATCAAGATAATCACACGCGCTTATGCGCCCGAAAGAGCAATGTTTTGGCGCACTGTAGCTTTTGTGAACGACAAGGGTGTACAATGTGCCGAGGTGCAAAGCGTATGGATATTAATAGATACCGATACAAAGCATATTATGCGCCGCGCTCCCGAGGAGATAGCGCAATGCTTTAGCACTGTAAATGCAAATAAGCTAAATATAAATATCAGCAAAGTGCAAACGCAGCTTATTTCCGAGGAAAAAGCGCTGTATACTATGTGCGATAAAAATATACATATCAATAATACTGTGTATGCGGATATTATTTGCAATAATTTACCTCAGCAGCTTTTACGTCGGCATTTTATCAAAGAATTTGTTATCTCTTATCATAACGAAATTCCGTTTGATACTAATTACAATTTATTTTGCGGAAATATTACAGATAATGAATTTTATTTTTTGGGCGAATACAAAGATAAAAAATATTTTGAAGTAAATGTAACGTTTTAACGAGTAAAATTTAATTTCACACAATTTACTTAAATATACTATTGACAAATGGTATCAAAACGGTTACAATTTAGTTGCAAGAAGGTTACAAGAGCCTAATGCACTTTTTCATTTGCACAATCCTTCTCCTCCTTGTGGCTATGACTTTGGCTGCAATTAGGATTGTGCCTTTTCTCCAAAACTCCATATTTTTAACAAAACCCCCTCAGTGCGTAAGCTGAGGGGGTTTTGTTTGTGTTATAAAAGCAGAAAATTTATGCTTTTGCAATTGCTTTTTCGGCAGTAAAATGTTATCATAATGGATAATAAAATAAACTTAGAAAAGAGATTAGATATGGCATATTATTTTAGTGAACCATCACGTACTTTTGGCGAATATCTGCTCGTACCGGGGTATTCAGATGCAGAATGTGTACCGTCTGCCGTAAGCCTACAAACTCCGCTTGTAAAGTATAAAAAAGGCGTTGAAGATGCACCAATTACGATGAACATACCAATGATATCGGCAATAATGCAGTCAGTATCCAACGATACTATGGCTATTGCATTAGCTAAAGAGGGCGGAGTATCGTTTGTTTTCGGCTCGCAGTCTATAGAGAACGAATCGGCAATGGTAGAGCGGGTAAAAAGTTATAAAAAAGGTTTTATCACGAGCGACAGCAATGTGCGTCCTGATGCTACACTTAAAGATATTCTTGATATGCGCGATAAAACAGGACATTCCACTGTAGCTGTTACAGATGACGGCACGGCTAACGGACGTTTACTTGGCATTGTAGCAAGCCGAGATTATCGTGTAAGCCGTATGGCAGAAGACACATTAGTCAGCGATTTTATGACTCCGTTTGATAAATTGGTGGTAGCAAACGATGACACTACACTAAAGGAAGCAAATGATATCATTTGGGATAATAAAATTAACTCTTTGCCTTTAATAGATAAAAATCAGCATCTAAAATATATGGTGTTCCGCAAAGATTACGAAAGCCATAAGGAAAATGTAAATGAGCTATTGGACTCGCATAAAAGCTATATAGTGGGCGCAGGCATTAATACAAGAGACTATTCAGAGCGCGTACCTGCCCTAGTAGAAGCAGGTGCAGATGTATTGTGCATAGATTCGTCCGAGGGCTATAGCGAATGGCAAGAACGCACTATTTCGTGGATACGGGCAAAATACGGTGATACAGTAAAGGTGGGCGCAGGAAACGTAGTAGATAGAGAGGGATTTCGCTTTTTGGCGAAAGCCGGCGCAGATTTTGTAAAAATAGGTATTGGCGGCGGTTCTATTTGCATCACACGCGAAACTAAAGGCATAGGGCGCGGACAAGCTACTGCTGTAATAGAAGTAGCTGCGGCACGTGACGAGTACTTTAAAGAGACGGGTGTATATGTGCCTATCTGTTCAGACGGCGGCATAGTACACGATTATCATCTTACTTTAGCGCTTGCTATGGGTGCGGATTTTGTAATGCTTGGCAGATATTTTTCGAGATTTGATGAAAGCCCTACCAATAAGCTGCGTATTAATGGCGCATACGTAAAAGAGTATTGGGGCGAAGGCTCTAATCGCGCACGTAATTGGCAAAGATACGATCTAGGCGGTGCAGGCAAGCTGTCGTTTGAAGAAGGCGTAGACAGCTATGTGCCATATGCAGGCGCGCTAAAAGACGGTGTTAGCGTAACGCTTAGCAAGGTGCGCAGTACAATGTGCAATTGCGGAGCGCTTACAATAGAGCAATTACAAGAAAAAGCAAGGCTTACAGTAGTGTCATCTACAAGTATAGTAGAGGGTGGCAGCCACGATGTAATGCTTAAAAACAAATCATCTGTTACTGTGGAATAAATATAAAAACGCGCTGCATTGGTAATTTTCCAATGCAGCGCACTTTTTTATCTATTTTGCAAACCATTTATGCTTTGCTTTAGGCTCCTCAGTAAAAGCATCTAGCAGAAAATCGTAAATTTGCTGCATTGCCGAAGGCTGTATGCTTTCAATGGTATCACGATATCCGCCGTGCATTGTGGACACAACTTCAAGCTGCCCCATAATCATATCAAATTCAGGGGTACGCGCGCCAAAAAACGCTCCTCCGTAAGTGCTAAGGGCATTAAGATATTGTATATCCCATCTAGGCACTACAGCTATGCTCGTATAAGGTATTTGAGCGTTGCGAAAAGATACATCATCACTTTCGGGTAAATATTTTACTGATTGAGCATTGTGCTTTGCCAATATTTCTTTATTGCAATATTGCTGCAAGGCACGTTTTTTATTATGCCCCTTGTCAAGCAATGCTATGGTGTCCCCGTATCCGCATAAATCGAGATTAATAACGGCATTCACACTGCCTTTTAAAAGCTCTTTTACGTATAATTTACTGCCTGCGCGTCCGGATTCTTCTGCATCAAAAAACGCAAATTCCGCTGTAGCTCCGCTTTCTTGTAAGCTTTGCGCAAGGCGCAGCAGTACACTAACCGCGGCGGCATTATCGTTAGCACCAAAGCTGCCTTGCATTGCATCATAATGTGCGCAAAATAAAACACAGGGCAAATCCTTATCACCTATTTTTACAAGGAAATTCTTTGCAAAACGCAGCTTTTTTTTATTTGGAGGCTCATCTTGTACTGTATAAGGAAGCCTTGCACGATGTAAAGCTTCTTCCATAGCACTGCGTCTTTCGTCTGCATCTTTGCACGCCAATAAATTAAGCGTATTAGTAAAATCTATTGCCATATGTCACCTCCGATTTAGTTTTGCAATTGCTATAAACAAGCAGAAAGCGGTATTTTTAACACTATTTTTCTTATATTGCTAGGTACATCGCCTACTTGTACAGCAGGAATATGCACGTCCCACGGAAAGTATATGGCATAGCTGCCGATATTTAGCTCTATTGTGTTTTCGCGCACATTGCTATTGTTTCGGTAAAACAGTATATCGCGCGGAGTGTCAAGTAAATCTTCGTCCACTTCGTTATCGTTTAAGTCGGGATACCACATAGCGCGCTCAGGGCCGCCCATTGCCAAAAACTGCACATCAATATTAGCGCGGTGTATCTCCGCACGCAGCTGTTCACGAGGTGCAGTGGTAATATCCAGTATTTGCAGTACTACAGGCACACCGTCCAGCTCTATTTCATAGCGCCCTGCTTTTTCTGAAATAAGGTCTGTATCTTGTAAAAATTTTATTGCGTTTTGTAATGGCTTTGGCAGTATGCAAAGCGATTGTTCGGTATCGGAATATATGCTTCCTGCTATCATAATATCCTCCTTATTGCATAGCGGTAATGCCGCCGTCTACGCATAATATTTGTCCGCTTACAAAGGCAGCGCCATCACTGCATAGATATACAGCAGCGGCGGCAATGTCTTTTTCTTTGCCTATGCGCCCAAGAGGGATGCGCTGTGTTAGCTTGTTATAAAATTCTACGTCATCAAGCATAGCACTGTTTATAGGTGTGCGCACAAACGTAGGCGCAATGGCATTACAAGTAATGCCGTATTTGCCCCATTCACACGCAAGCTGCTTTGTATACATATTTACAGCGCCCTTGCTGGCACAGTATGCTATGTAATTTTGTGTAGTACCAATAAACGCTTTTACGGAAGAAATATTTACAATGTGTCCGCGCCGTGCAGGTATCATCATCTGCTTACCCACGGCACGGGTTACAAGATGCGTACCCTTTACATTGATATCCATTACTTTATCAAAAGCTTCTTCATCGTAATCTTCAGCAGGCTTTAATATATTAATTCCTGCTGAATTTACAAGAATATTCAAAGTGCCAAGCTCAGTGCTTATCTTGGTTACCATTGCTTCTACCTCGGCATTGTTTGTTACATCGCATTGAAGTGAAATAAATCTGCGGCCGCAATCATTAGCTGTTTCCAGTAAACAATTGGCTTTTTCGGGATGCCCACCGCATACTGCTACGTCGGCACCATTTTGCAGTAAAGCTTCAGCAATGGCAAGCCCAAGCCCGCTTGTACCACCCGTTACCAGTGCTGTGCCGCCTGTAAGCGCAAACATATCTTTATAGTTTTGCATATAAACTCCTTGTAAAAAGGCATCGCGCACCATATTTAAACGGTACGCGGTGCAAACGAATATAAAATTTATTTAAACTCTGTCAAGCCTTCTATAGCATACGCGCGTACAGGACAGCTGTCAAGATTTTTGATAGGCAGTGGACTGTAGCTCATAAAGAACACATCACTGTTAAGCTGCTCAAGATTGCGCAGCACCTCAAGAAAAACAATGTTTTTAGCCATTAATATATCGTGGAAAGCTTTTACGTTTACTAAGCTGTCCTCTATAGATACACCATCGCCAAAGCCTACGCATTTTACATTTTTGTTTGCAAACCATTTAGCACTGTCCTCGCCCACTACTAATCGCTTATCTGTAGGGCCGTTGGTGGCAGGGGTAAACGGTGCAAGCTTGTAAGGGCTATCAAGTATAACAATGTCGCCCTCTTGCACACGGTCGCCGCAGGCGGCATCAAGGTCTGCACCTGTAATTTGTGCATTTTCCGCTAATTTATCAAGCGTTACATACACGGCGCGTCCCATAAAAGCTGTAAGAGGTAAAGCCTCTACGTCAGGCCAATTATCATCGTGATGATAAGGACACTCACAATGTGTACCAAGATGGCTCATCAAATCCATTATTGTATGATAATCGGGAATCATTCCGCCTGTATTAAAACGATACATATGGCAGCGGCGAGATTCTGTGGCAGGGTCAAGATGCTTTGTAAGGTCTACTATGCGCAGCGCGCCCATTTGATAAACTACTTGCTCCATAAAATTCTCCTTGTGTTTTAAATTATAATTATGACAGCATCTTGCTGCCTCGAATACAAATTAAGATTTGCCTTCCATAGCGTGGATAAGATTTACTAAAAAGCTGTGCGTAGGTGTTGCAATATTATATTTTTCACCGGCACGCACAACGCTACCGCTGATTGTGTCTACTTCGGTGCGTCTGCCATCGCGTAAGTCCGCATATATGCTGGTAAGTCCGCCGCAGTTTTTAGTGCATAATGCCTTCATTTCAGCTATTTTTTCATCGTAACTAAATGTCATTCCCATAACAGCCGCCACATCTACGGCTTCTTTTGCCAATTGGCAACAAGCAGCCCACGCATTGGCGTTTTCTGCAATATATCCCATAGGCACTTGCAAAGCGCCTGTAAGCGCGCTTACGCACACATTGGTAAATAGCTTGTCCCATATCATTTTTTGCACTTCATCGCTGTAAGCGCAAGGAATATTGCAAGAAGAAAAAACATCTGCGATATGTTTTACGCGGACACTATCGCCCGAAAGACAGCCGATTACTGTTTTGCCGCTGCCGCCGTGACGAATAGCGCCAAGCGCGGTGATGGCAGCATTGTGCTGTGTAGTGCCTATCACGATATGCTCGTTATCGCAAAACTTAGAGAGAACTGCCTCGTGTCCACTGCCGTTTTGTAAAGTGAGTAAAAAAGTGTTTTTATCAATAATATTACGATTATTGTATAGTGCCGACTCGCTGTACATAGACTTTACAAACAATATTATTAGGTCTACAGCCTCCATATTCGAAGCATCTGCGGTGGCATTAGGGCGATATATAGATGATTTGCCGTCGGCTTCTTCTACAGACAATCCGCTTTTGTTAAGCTTATCTATAAGCTCCTTGTTTACATCTATTACCGTAACCTCGTTTTTTGTGCTTAAATATGCGCTAAATAAGCCACCCATAGCGCCTGCGCCGATTATTGCTATCTTCATAATTGCTCCTTTGTCACTTTAGAATTATTGTAAAGCTTTAAAATATATTTACCTGAACTAGCTGAAAAAATGCGGATGCGATTGACGAAGCATAGGCAAAGCGTTGTATGTACGTTCAAATTGATGCTGCAATGCACGGCAAGCGGAGGAGTTGTCGCGAGCAACAAGAGCATCTACTATTGCGCGACATTCAATGAGAGTGCGCTCACAAAATCCGTCAATGCCGCAACACATTAAGGAAAGACGACTAAAATCAGCGCTTGCATATTGTATCGAACTAAATACAAGCTCCAAATCCGCTAAATTGTATAGTGCTTGATAAAATCCATTAATGCAGCGAATGGCTTCAATATAATCTTGTGTAGCTACGCTAAATTGTAGCTTAGTGATTTCCTTTGATAAAGGCTCATAGCAAGCAGGCTTTAAATGCTTTGTATATATTACATCAAGCATCGCTATACCCATTTGCACTTGCATTTGTGCCGCTTGCTTCACGCGCACAGAGTCTATGCACATTACAAAAGCGCCGCGCTGAGGGATTAGCTCTACAAGATTTTCGCGTGCAAGGCGCACTAATATATCGTGTACAGGAGTGCGGCTCATCGCAAGCGACTGCGCAAGCTCCGCTTCGTTTAGCTTTGCACCCGGGTGAAGCAGCAGCTCCAGTATGCTTAATTTTAATATCCTGTATGCAAATTGCCGTGCATCTTCAGTGCTTTCACGCTGTAAATTTACGAGTACTGACATCGCTTACTGCCTCCTTGTTAAAAGAATTTGGCATATTGCACAAAAATCCGTAAAAATCTTCTCACTATACCAGTTTAGCCGAGTAATATGGCTGTTTAACAATATGAAAAGAATGCTGCAAAGCAAGTAAAGATATGGACTTGTATGCAATTCTGTAACCATTGATATTGTATCATTTGCTGTAAAAAAAATCAACTACTTTTGCTTTTTTTGTAATTTTATAGTGAAAAAGTTCAAAATAAGCCTTGCAGAAACAAAAATTATGTGATATTCTAAATGTGACTTAAGTGCAATGCAACAGCATAAGCTTTGCAAAAGAATGACTTGTATGCAATTTGCATAGCAAGATATGGTCATTATCACCAACGAACGTTATGTTTGTAATATATTTACCTTGAGGTGAAGCCGATGGAAACTATGCTTACGCGTGCGCCGAGCAATACTGTATGGGAAAACATATATGAGAATTTGCGCGCGCGCATACTGTCGTTTGATATTTTACCAAGTACAGTGCTTAGCGAAAATGCTTTATCTACAGAGCTGAATGTGAGCAGAGCGCCTGTAAGAGATGCGATGACGCGCCTTGTAGAGGAAGGGTATATAGTAGTATACCCACAGCGCGGCACTGTAGTAAGCTTGATTGATCAAGAGCGTGTAAGACAATCTGTATTTATGCGCGTGGTGCTGGAGCATACGGTAATAGAGCAGCTTTGCCACAAGCAGCTTACAGATGCTCAATTATCTAATTTAGAGCATAGCTTGCAAAATCAGCACGCACTTATAGAAGAGCATAAAATATTGGAAATGCTCGAAGAAGATGACAGAATGCATCAAATGTTGTATGAATACAGCGAACGGCCGTATACGCAAGAAGCATTCAGAATGTTGAACAGTGACCAAATGCGCGTAAGATATCTGCAAATGCACACTTTTAGTTATAGTGCAAGAGTGCAGTTATCGCCGATGACAGGCTGGGACAACTGCTTGTTAGAACATAGGATGTTAATAGAAGCCATTAAAAAAGGTGATAGCGATGCCGCTTGCCTTTTAGATATGAACCATATCAATGCAGTAATTTGGAACGCAGATAGTCTGCAAAAAATCTATCCTCAGTATTTTTCAAGTACAAGATAAGCAATAGCATAGCGAGTACTTGAAGAAGATATATGGACAGCCTTGAGGCAAATTGCGGCACAATGCCGCAACTAATAGGCAGTTCTCCATTCCATACGATTAATTTAAGAGAGAAGGGAAGGTGCCATAGATTTAGCGTTATACACTATCCGATAAATAACAATTCATAAAGGAGGAATCTTACTTTGGAATATGTAATAGGTGGTATACTACTTCTTACGTTCTTTGGTCTTGCGTGGTACTGTATTAAAGGTCACAACCTAATGATTGGCTTTTTGGGTATTACCGTTATCTGGACGCTTCTCCCATTATTGGGCACACTTGCAGTAAGCCCTGAATTTATCGCCGCTAACCCTGTTTTGGCATTTGGCGGTGATACAGGCAAAAAACTTGTAGACATTCTTAACGAAATTTATCAAAAAGCTCCTGAGGGCTGGGGTACTACGCTCGTAAACGTATGTTGGGGCGCGTGGTTTGGCCGTGTACTTATGGAGACAGGCATAGCCTCTACGCTTATCCGTAAAACGGTTGAGCTTGGCGGTGACAAGCCTATCATCACAGTAGCACTGCTAAACATCGTAACTACACTTATATTTACAGCAATGACAGGCGCAGGCCCTGTTATAGCTATCGGCGTTATCGTACTTCCTATAATGATGTCACTTGGCGTACCAAAGGCTATATCAATGTTCTCATTTATGGGCTCTGTTGCCGCAGGTATTTACTTAAATCCTGTCAACTTTGCGCAATATAGAGCATTCTTTATTCAGCCGGAGGAAATGCCGGACTTCACACTTGGTTGGTATGCTTCTCATTGGGGCTACTATGCACTTGCAATTATGCTTGTGGTTACTACAGTACTCGCGGCTGTTTATATCAAAAAATCAAAAACAAGCCATTCTTGGGCAGCTCAGGTTCGCTCGGGCGCACAAGAGACAAAGGATGCTCCTTTGTACACACTTGTTTTGCCAATAGTACCTGTAGTGCTAAACATAGCTTTCAATTTCTCAGTTATCGGCGGTTTCGTTATCGCAGGCTTCCTTGCCTTGTTCCTATGCGGCAAGATGAAGAGCGGATTTAAAGAAGGCTGTCAACTTGTAAACAAGCTGTTTTACGACGGCGTAGTAGATACTGCTCCGCTAGTAGGCTTCTTGCTTACACTTCCTATGTTCAACAAGGTTGCTTCGTATGCTTCACCTTACTTCAAGGCTGTTCTTGGCAGCATTATGCCAACGAGCGAAATTGTGGTATGTATAGTTTTCGCAGTATTACTGGGAATGGGCCTGTTCCGCGGACCTATGACACTTGTAGGCTGCGGCGCTGCTACACTTGGTGTTTTGTCTAACGTAGCAAGCTTCTCAGTACCTTTCTTATATGCAGTGTTCGCAATCCCGACTATCACTGTAAATATCGGTTCTTGCATTACACAATCTTGGGTAGCGTGGGGCCTTGCATATACTAAGGTCGAATCCAAAGATTTCTTGAAATTATCTATCCCGAAC
>JAVWEG010000028.1:0-27054 GCA_036641735.1 Oscillospiraceae bacterium | reverse complement strand
AAGATACATATTTCCGTTTGCATCGGCAGAAATATCCACTAACGAGTAAAAGCTTTTTCCGTTTTTTCTCTTTATGGAAAGTGAAGCGTTGCTGTGTCCGTCACTTGTAATTCTGTCTAGCACAATACTGTTGTTTTGATATCTTGCCACCACAGTTTGCCCCATTGGCAGTGCCTGCATACCGGCTAGTGCATCTATGGTGTTAGTTTTCCCTTGCACAAGGCCAAATATGGTAATGCCAAGTGCCACCAGCAGCGATATTCCCAAAACCCGAAGGCTTATTTTTTTCATTTATCTGCTCCCTCCAATATTGTGGCATCAGACATCTTCATCTCCGAGATAAACCTCTCCGATATTTTCCATTCCGACATATGTAATACCTTTTTTGGTTTGGCTGTTATATGACATCCAAGCCGTTACCCGAAACAAGGTAAACACTATGGTTGCAAGCACTATTGCCGCCAAAAATATGCTCATAGAGTGCTTGCGCATTTTTTCTATTGCCGAGCTTATTTTGTCTGCCAGCTTTCGTAGCCCCACGGACGGTTCACTTGGAATATCCGGAATTTGCTTAATAAATGTGAGTATGGAATTGAATGAGGTAAAGCTTTCAAGCTCTGCCTTTTTCGCAAACACCTGAAGCTCGCCCGGATATTTTGTAGTGTTGCCTTCGTATTTAATTTGATATTCACGCGACAAAATATCCGCGCACAAGCTAGATACTTCCAAGAAAAACCGCATAACGCTGACATTCGGCTTCCATTTTGCAAAATCCATAAAATAATTGAAATACACCGATAAATCTTGCGTGATATTTATATTGTTTTCAGATAACAAAAGCATACCCATTGAGCCTGTTATTTGTGTTTCGGCAAGTGCCACTAATAAATTTTCTGCAATTTGTTTACGCTTTACAAATGTATCGGCATAAAGGGATTCGCGGCTTTTCAATAAGTTTTCATCGCTGTATAAAAACACTAGGCAAAGGCTGTCTGCGTGCGAAAACGAACCGATAAAGTCTCTGTTCTTTTTAAAGGAATCGTCACTTGCCAATGCACCTGCTACCATTAGGCGCACCGTGGCTGATGTAATAGAGATTACGGTGTAAAACACACCGGATTTGCGTTTTAAATCTTCGCAAACTGATATCTCATTCACATCATTGGAAAGCACAGTTCTTACTGTTTCCAAACTCATATTAAGTGCTTCAAGCAACGCAATCCCACCAATCCATTAGCATTAAGCTTTTTTCTTTTGAGTTACTATCGCAAATGCGTGGCAGTAAACCGTAGCATCACTTATAGCCTCTATACGTATTTCATATACACCCTCTCGTGACGGTGCTGTATATAGTCCGTTTTGGTCTATAGTGCCGCTCTCGGTATCCATCAGCTTATACGTACACGCCTCAGTCGGCATATTTACAAACACAGGTGTTATGTGTGCTGTCGCTTTAGGCTGTATCACAATGGTATCCGGATTTACTAGCAGCATACGTTCGCCGTTGTTTGCGTTTTGCTTTAGTTTTTTGTTTATTTCTCCCAGCTTTATAGCATACCAGCGCACTCTCAAGCTGATAGGGCCGGACGTATCTCCAAGTCGTATTCCCACAATAAATGTGCCGCGTTCAGGCAATACCTTTACCGCTGTAGACAGCTTATAAATTCGCTCGCTGTCATTGGCACGAACGTCCTTGTCGAAAATAGATATATCCCCGAGGAATATTTCACTGGTGCTGCCTTTTTTCTTGTTTTCGGTAATATATTCAACACCAACGTCAACGTATACAGGCCCCATACCGAGGCTGTGCATTATTTCCTCGGAGAAAATCGGCTCTTTAATGTCGTAGCCAAGCCCCAATGACATTGTAAACACACCGCACGCCATATTGCGCATTACATCTTGCCCTGCCGAAGGCAGTGATACATTGTTTGCCGCTAACGGTGCCTGTGCAGGAGCCAAATGCCTTGCGGTAGGATAAAACGTCTTTAAACGGCGCAGTATCATTAGCTGCTGTGAATTATACCTGTACTGCAAAAACGGTGCAGGAGTAATTTTATCTATGATAACTGCCGAATTTTGACGAATTAATGTAATTTTTGCTATCCAAAGCTTTTCGTCGTAGCTCTCGTTTAAGGTTTTATCCATCGGCTTTGCATAATAATTAGAAAGATAAAAATCGCAAAGCTCCTGTGAAACAGGCTTTATATCCGCCGAAAACTTTTTATTTAGTGAGAAAGTTTCGTCTCCGCCCTTGCGTATGCTGAAATTATTGATAGATATGCAAGCACCGCCGCCGTAAGTATAAGGCTCGGGGCAAAGAGCAAAATCGAAATTGCTGCTTTCGCCCTGCAAAAGCTTTAGGTTATTTACCGCCACCTCCGTGCTTTGCTTGTTTTGAGCGCCGCATAAGCCCGGGGTATCCATAGTGTAGGCAAACGAATATTCTCCGCTGCCGCTTGCAAAGCGCGTAATCTGCACACGCACCATAAGCTCACTGTCTTTTGGTAAATAGCGCGGTGTGTATTGTGCCACTTCCACATCTTGGTCTGCATAAATTATTAGCTTTGCCACCATCTCATCGGACGGTGTTTCTATATGCGCCACCAAGTTTTCATCAAGCAAGGCAAGCTTATACTGCTCACGCATTTTGTTATAATGCTCGCCGCCCTCTTCATCGCTCATTACCGAGTACACTTCGTCTACGGGCTGTTCGTCATAGCTAATGCCAAGAAATGCGCTTTGCGTTGTAAGCTCTCCAAATCCCTCTATAGTGGAAAGCTTAACAACCTGTGTTTCAGCCACTACAATTTCCCTGCCCGATGCATCTATTGCGCAGCCTGCCTGCAAAATAATCGAGGCATCGTCTGCTATTATAACGCCAAGCCCCGATGCTATTCCGCCCTCGCCCTCAACACGGCTTAAAAAGCGACGTTTATCGTTAAAATAGCGTTGTTCCGCATCAAAATCGCGGGCAGTGAGCAATTTTCCTGTGTAGTAGCTGTTTCGTTCAAAGGGATAATATTTGCGATTTTGCATCGAATCAACCTGCTTTCTTTATGTGATAAATTTAACCGTTTGTATCGTTATGTTCGTCCTGTGGTAAAATATCCTGCTGTGTATCTCGCGTGTCCTCGTGCAGCTCCTGTGCAAAAAATTCTTCAAAATTCTCATCGTTTTCCACAGGTAAATTGCTTTCAATCTTTTTTGAACGTTTGCGTATAATAAACACTGCAAGCGCACCTGCAAGCAATAAACATATAAGCACCAAAACAGCAATTTTACCTATTGTGTTAATTGTTATTTTGCCTCCGGACACCGCTAATTCTTCGGGGATTGTCACAGCATACCTATCTAATTTGCCATTCACAATAAAGTACGCATCTTGCCCCGAACGTCTTGGCTCGTATTCTTCTACTGTGTTATCCGCTCCAATGCGGCACACGGTTACAAGACTGTTTTGATATTCCTCGGGAATAGTAATGCCAAGCTCCACTTCGCCTGTCGGATCTACTTTTTCGCCGTCTTTTTCAAGGCTAACATCATAAAGCACTACTATTTCGTTCCCCAGCGCAGTACGCACAGCCTCGCGGTCGCTGTCTGATGTATCCACACGTTTTACTATCAGCTTCGCATCCTTTGGCACTATACCGTCTTTTGCGGACAGCACTGTGTTTGTGGCTGTATCCCTTGCTACAAATGCACTGAATTTCGGCCCTGCCGTTTCATCAAAATACGTGCGCCTGCTCACTAAGCTATTAAGAGGGCCTTGCGGCTTATCTGTCCCGTCGTCTCCTATTTCGGGTGCAGGCGGCTCTATTACCGTGTAAAATGCGCTGTTTACTGCACTGTTACGCAGCCCTTTATACACCGCGATTGCCTTTATGGTTACAGGGCGCATTATACTGATAGGCGCAGTATACAATGTGCTTTTCTCGGTAGGCTCTGCACCGTTTGTAGTATAATAAATGGACGCATCTTTCGTTTCGCTTGATAAAGTAAGCAGCTTACCTTGCTCTATCTCTCCCGACGGTATACTCATACTTGGCGCAAACGCTTGGTCTGCATAGCTGTAATGGTATTCCACCACATCGCTTTCCGTTTTGTCCTTTGCCAAAGCTATTGCTTTTAGCACCATAGAGCCCGGCACCTCTATCGGCTCTGTATAAAGCCTGCTTGAGGTAGATGGAGTAGTGCCGTCTGTGGTAAAGAATATATCGCCCTCACGCGCGCTTAGCGTTACCGTTGCGCCCTCTAAGGTTACCGCGCCTGTGGGTATAGATGCTGTAGGTGAGGCTGTTTTTTCGCGTATTGTGTAGGTAAACACCTGTGTTGCTCCGCCCTCAGAGCCATTGGCTGCCGCCAATGCCTTTACTGTAACGGTGCTTCCCGAAGTGCCTTTAATTTTTACGCTTGTGCCTTGCGACGTATTTTCTCCTGCAATCCACTGATAATGCGTATACGGCTCGTTTTCGGCTTTATCTATTGCGGCATCGGCATACCTGTTTAATATACTTGGTGTGTCTGTGCCTGTTGAATAAAACAATTTACCGTCGCTTATAGTAGTGGATAATGTTATTTGATCTCCGCTTGTAATCACCGAGCCGCTTTGCGGCAACGCTGTAATGTATCCGTCTTTTTCGCAAACCGTATATGTGAATGACACAACATTACTTGGCGTTTTGCCGTCTCCATATGAAAAGGCGCGTACGGTAAGTGATTTCCCAAAATCCGCATCTACAATAAAGCTATCACCAAAAAATACTTCAGCCGCTTTTGGCGGCGCTTCGGCTGCCTTTGCACCGCCGCTTGCCGATTGCATTGCAGCTACTGCTACCTTAGGATCGCTTCCGTCCAGCGTAAATGCAATATTGCCTAATCCGCTCAAACGTATTCTTGTGCCTCTATTCACTACACTTCCTGTTTTAAGTGAAGCTGTAGGCTCTGTGGTAAGCGGCGACACCGTATACTCATACAGCATAGGGGCGCTTACCATTCCGTCCTTTTCAGCTAAAGCCACAATCCAAATATTTTTAGTTATCACTATTGGCACTGTCGCATCAAATATTTGGTCTTTATACGGCTTTGGTATATTTTCGGGATCTGTGATATTTGCAGGTTTTTGCGTTAAAATGCGATAAAATATCTTCGCGCCCGGTGTAGAGCATTTAAGCGTTACGCTTTGATTAGCTACTACTGCTCCCGCCGTTGGCGATACGAATACAGCCTGCACCGCTGTCGGCGGCTGATATGTAAATTGTGCTTCGGAGCTGTCCTCACTGCCCTGCTCTGCACTTTGTGCCACTGCACGTATGGTGAAAAACGTTGTTATATTCGGCATTGTTATGCCTTCCAGTGTCTTATACAGCATTGTCGAGGGCTTTTTAGAGGCATCGCTCCCTGCTTGCACCCACGCAAGATACTCCTGTGGGCTTGGGTGGCTGTTGTCTATGGTATAATATATACTTGCGTTTGCCGTAGAGGTAGATAGGTTTATCACATCGTTCGGCTTTATCATAGCTATAGCTTCGGGTGTAGTGGCAGGTATTGCCGTAGGCTGTGCCGTCTTACTGTACAGCGTGTAATGATAAGATGTCATTGTGCTAGTTACACCATTTTTTTCGGCAATTGCCGTAATCCATACTTCTTTATTTATCACTATTGGCACTGTTGCATCAAATAGCTGATCTACAAACGGCTTTGGCACTACGGCAGGATCTGTTAAATCGGGTGCCGTGGTATGCAGCTTATAGAAAATATGTGCATCCGCTGTGCCGCATTTTAGCTGCACCGCCGTGCCTTGAAGCACACTGCCCTGTGATGGCGAAACATACACAGTATTTACAGGCGATGGCATTTGGTAGGTAAATTGCACCATCTCACTGTTCACAAGGGAATTGTCGTTTGAATGTGCTACAGCACGTATTGTAAATAATGTGTTTGCCTTGTTCGGCATTACAATGCCTGCCACATCATCATATAGCATTGTCGCCGGCTTTTTGGCGGCATCGCTGCCGTTTTTCACCCAATCCAAATAATCTTGCGGCGAAGGAACGCTGTTATTTGTTGTGTAATAAATGCTCGTATTTGCTGTGGAAGTGGCAAGGTTTATAAACGAACCGGGCGCTAACATAGTAAATGCAGTATCACTTGTAGCAGGTATGGCTGTGGGCTTAGCGGCAGCTTTAAATATTGTGTACTCAAAGCTTGCCACTGCGCTATTGGAATAAGCTTCTAATTCGCTTAAAGCCACTGTGTTTACCGTAATCACTTTATCCGCTTCACCTGTAAGCACTATAGGTAAAGGATTAATATATGTAACTGTTACTGTGGTAATGCCACTTACTGTTTTGCTCAAAACGCGGCGCTGTCCATATTGGCACAGCGTACCTGATTTATCTATATCCGTAGCCCCTGCGCCCAGCTTGTAGCGAATAATCGGCAGCGAATATGCCTCATTGCTTTCGTTCACATTATAGCTGATATATTCTGTGCCATTTACGGGCTTATCTGTGCCGACAATCGTAAAGCTTGCATCGTCTGTTGCAGTGCTTCCGTCCGTGCCATCGCTGTATTTTATCCTTGCCGCCGAGATTTTGCCTGTACTGTTAAGCTGTGTAATCGCGCCGTCGGATAAGCTTAAAAGCAGCTTTTCGCCGGGAGGAACGCTCTTGCCTGTAGGTATATTCGCGGCAGGCGCTTTAAGTGCTTGCTTTGTATGCACACGATATGTCCCTACGGGTGAATCGAGCAAAGTTTTATTGCTGTGGAACACAGCTTTTACCTCTATAAAATCGCGCCCCGAAATAGTAGGCAAAGAAAACGGCTTTGTTTCATCATAGGTTTGCCCCTTGCCATAACGATACGCATTGGCATTGCTGGCGCTCGGTGTAGATGAATTAACTGTAAAATAAACAAGGCCTTCCGCTAAATTAGCGTGTGTAAACTTTATTTCGCTGGAATCGGGATAAGTGGCGGCATCGCTATGGTCTGCCCCTGCTACCAAAAGCCGTGGCGCATAGGGTAGCGGTAGGTTTGCATCGTTTGAGTATTCCACATAATCCTCGTCGCTTGTAATTTTGCCTTTTTGATATGCTATAGCCCTTACCGCCAGCTTTGTTGCTCCGATTGGAAAAGGCAGCACTGTGTTTGCAGTATATTCCTTTGTTATTGCCGGGTCCTTTGGTTTGCCGCTTGCATCAAGCTCCGGATGCACAGGCAGCGTGCCTGCAACAGGATCAATCGTCCAAGTATAATACACTTGCGCGTCTGTAGGTACAGTGATAGTAACTCCGTTTGAAATTATACCTGTGCCGCGCGGAGATATTGTAGGACGAGGCACTACATCACCTTTTACAGAGCTTTTTGTAGCAGTAGATACAAAGCACGAGCTTGCGCCGTCACCACCAAAACGGTCTTTTGCCGCGAACACATTTACTACTATACTGCCTGCCGCAATATAGTCCATTGTATTAATTTTATAAGCGCTGTTTATCGTTCCCAAAATTATGTCTAAAGTAAGCATATTTTTATTATTCGGCAGCGCGCCTGTGCTTGTTGCATCTTGCGTATAATACAGCGTACCTGTGGTGATGGTTTTTGGCTCATATCCTGCCGCTGGTGTATTTTGCACCGATAAATCAATCTCTGTATCAGGGGCATTTATAGCCGTTTGTAAATTATACTCACTTGTTGTGCTTAATAGCTTAGTGTTGCCGTCCTCTGGCACCGCCACTACAAGAAGTTTGCTCATTTTCAAATCGGCGTCCTCCGTTAAAATAACAGGAGTTGAATACAATTTATAAAAACCATCATCCTCCAATTGCTTTGTACTTGTATACAAAACGTTATCCGTTGCATCAGACAATTTATAATATAGCTTTATGCCGTTAACAGGTGGCAGTGTAATAGTTTTTTTAACGATTTTGTTTGTACCCGTAGCGTTTCTTTCCACTGCCATTTTCACTTTTTCGCTAATAGGCGCTACTCGACCTTTTATAGGCATCCTCATAACGAAGCCCCATATTGCATCACTATCTGCCTGATAACCTGCCACCGTGTTTAGCTCTGCATAGCTATCTTGTATTGTTAAAGAGCCTTTTGCCGACAGCGTATCAATTGTGGCAGCGCTCGGCCCCGCATTTACCAGCCACTTAAGATTTGGGTTTTTTTTGTTTGTGTTTACCCATTCCGTACCCATTCTCTCAGCTGTTATGGCATCAATATTGCTTACATATCCATTATCGTGGAATATCGCTCCATTTGAAGCAGCTGAAAAAGTGGTATTGGCGGCGCAGTTTATTATTGTATTATTATAGGAGTATGCTATTGCTGCACCTATTCCCTTCCCGCTCCCGCTTGGCTGCTCATCAGTATGATTACCATGCAAATGCGCACCATTCGTTTGCCTCACATTGATAGCTGAGCCTTTCACATACGCATTTTCGATGGCAGAGCAATAGCCTGCAATACCACCCACCGCCGTATACATACTATTGTTATAATTAAAGTTGCTTGCTTCAATTTGCTGGTTTATGCCAATGCAGTTTTTACTGCTTATGCCGGATTCTATACCACCGAATAAACCGCCGACATTTAACATTATCATCGGATTGTCTTTATTATCACTCGAAAATACCCAAGCTTTCACATTAACGTCTGAATAGCAGCCTTCGGCAGATGCCTGATCATCCAGCGCCCCCACCATAGCACCTACTCGTACTTTTATGTCGTTACCCCCTGTTTGCATACCTTTGTTGTTCCGATAAAGTACCGAGCCTTCGCCCACAAGGGCACAGTCTTTAATTTTGGCATTATTAGATAATCTTCCTATTACTGCGCCAAAGCTGATAACATCGCTTCCCACATTGCAGTTCATAAGAGATTTTGAAACATAAACTGTGCTGCCCTTGTTTATCCGCACAATCAAATTTTTAAGCTCACCATTGCCTATAATATTGCGAAACAGCCCCACATCTGCGCCTAAAGACTTAGTGTCAGTTTCGGCAAAATAGCTATCGCCCTTCGGCAAAGTAATAGTATGGTTTTGCCCGTCGAAAACACCTGCGAAATCATCTGCGGAGGGAATTACGGCAGTTGTAATCTCAATGTTTTCTGCGAGCTTTACCGTCCAGCCTGTAAAATTGGCTGCAATTGTGCCCGTTATACCCTTGATACTTATACCTGCAAAATAATTCCACCCTGCTTCGGTATTGACGGTAAATACTTTGTTTGCACTGTCAATGACATAATCCTGAGCCGGAGCCGCCTGCACCTTTAGCGCTGTAAGCTCTATAAAAGGCAGCCCTCCCAGTAAAATCGCAAACGCCAGCAACAGCGAAGCTACTCGTTTTATCTTCATATTCTATGTTCTCCTTTCGGGCGGAATATAAGCCATAAGGCTTGTGGGAAATGCTTTGCCAAGCTTTTGGTATTCACCTTGCGCAGCTATTACAACGCTGCGCATATCTATAGCCGTATGCTGTGATGCGGCAAGATATGCCGCCGTAAGAGCGCAATTTCGTATGCCTGCACCCGAAAGCTCGAGCTGCTGTGCCAGCAATGCAAAATCCAATTGCTTCGTTGGAGCTTCTTTCGGGAAAATGCTCTGCCATAATTGCTCACGCATAGCTTTGTCGGGTAGCGGAAAATGTATCATACAATCAATGCGGCGACGAAACGCTTCGTCAAAATTTTGCAATAAATTTGTAGCCAAAAGTATAATGCCGTCATATTGCTCTGTTCTTTGCAAAAGATAAGCTGTTTCTGCATTTGCATAACGGTCTTGCGCATCGGAGTTTTCACCGCGGCTTGCAAACAGCGCATCCGCCTCATCAAAAAACAATATACAGTCCATATTTTTTGCATTATCAAATATTTGTCCGATATTTTTTTGTGTTTCACCGATATATTTACTGATAAGCTGTGATAAATCCACTCTGTAAAGCGGCATCCCAAGCTCGTTTGCCACAATGCCTGCGGCAAGAGTTTTGCCTGTGCCTGATGCTCCGTAAAATAATGCCGTGGTACCGCGCCCATATGGTATTTTACTGTCAAAGCCCCACTGCTTCCACACTGTGCTGCGCACTCTTACAAACGCGCAAAGCCGCTCCAGCTGCTGCTTTGCTTCACACGGAAGCACCAAATCCTTCATATATTTATTTGTTTGCAAAAGCTCTGCTGTATGTAAAAGCGAAAGTAAATTTTCTTCTCTTAACATACCTGTTAGGCTTTGCTCTTTGCCTTCTGCCTTCATACGCGCCGCCGCCTTTATAAGGCGAGCAGGTGAAGTATGATATGTTTGCGCGGCGCTCACGCGCTCACTTTCCTCTGTGCTTGGAAACAGCACGGATATTGCCCTTTGCCTTTCTTCTGCCGACATCGCCTTTATCTCACGTAAAAGCAATGCTTTGCAGCGTGTGCCAATACTGTATGTGCTGTCGTTTGTAGCAATAAGCAAAACACAAAACCAATTAAAAAGGCCATTCATCAGCTTTTCTGCTTCATCTGTATAGCTTGTAAGGGCAATCATTGCACTGTAAAGCAGTGCAAGCCCTGCTATAATTGATGTGTCGGAAATTGTTGCCGCATTGCAATCTATATTAAGCAATATGCAGCCGCGCATATGCGCAAGCTCCTTTTGCAAAAACCGTTTGCCCACACCTGCTTCGCCCGAAAAAACAATCGCCGCAGGTAAAAGGTCGCTGTTTTCTTGGCATCTGTTTAAAAAATCATTTGCATCGCTCAATACATCTTCGCCGTGAAACACCGTGTCTCCGCCTATTTCAAGCTCTGCATACAAAGGTAATTGTGCTGTGCGCCCCAGCAATATGCAGCACGCATTTACAAGCAATGTATCGGGCTGTGTGCAAAGCAAAAACGAAATTTCTTTTTCTTTGCTATGCATTGCTATTGCTGTACAAAAATCCGACATCCACATTGCATTATGAAAGCTTTTTCCCTCACAAAAAAGCCAAAGACTGTTTGCGAGGATAAGCTGCTCTGCTGCATCAAGCTCGAATGTCTCGCTTATATTATTAAACGCTATGAGCTGTAAATCGTCTTTGCCATTGCTGCACAAGGCATTAAGCTGCTGCACTATCGACGGCGCGGCATTAAATTCCGCAAGGCTTCCAAGCTGCATCAGCGAAGAAACCAATTCGGTTGTATTGCCCGATTTACTCATACCGCACACCCCGATTTATTTCTTTTTTTCTTTATTGTCATTTGGCACAATAGCCGCGGCATTTTCCGCCTCTTGAACAAAGCCTGCTTTTTTTCCACGATAATATTCAAACATCTTTTGTTTTTGTAAATCAAACACAAGATTAACCCTACGGAAAAACCATTGTGCAAGACGCTCTTTGCGCATAATGAGTGAATTTATTTCATTTTGTCTGCAAGACAGCTCTACGCGCTTTGCTCGTACAATGCGCAGCTTTGCGGCATCGGATTGTTTGCACTCTAAATTTTGCTCATCGTTTTGCAGTCTTTTTTGCTCTATACGCGCATCGCTTTGTTCTAGCTTGCTTTCCTTGATATTTAAAAAAGGCAAGGTTTTGCGTAGCGCGCCTGTGTTTACACGATTTAAATAAGGTGCTACAGATTGCTCGCTCCACGGCTTATTTTCCGCTTTGTAGAGCAATACTGCACTATTTTGGCGACGGCGCGAAACAAAGGCTTTGTTTTGGTTTCCTGTTTTTATTTCGCTCATTTGCTCACTCTCATTCATAATACGCTGCTCAGCGCTTGGTGCTGTATCAAAAATAGAGGTTTTAATATTTGCAAATAAAAAGCTTTGCCCTTTTTCCGGATTGTACCCCATTTGGATTGTGCCGAAAATGCTGCTTATTTTCATCAGCCTGTCACAGCCGAAAAACCCTTCTGCTGTTTTGTTTTCGTTATAACCCTCCAGCTTTTCGTGCTGCATAAAATTGCTTTGTGTTAAATGCAGCGGCGCTGTTATTCTGGCAAGCTGTTCTTTGCGCTTATCGTTTTGTATTAAAAGCTGCTTATCCAAAATGACACCGCCCTTCTTTTATCTACAATAACACAGTATATAAACAATTTGTACTAGCCAAAAGTATGGGTTCGTAAAATTATTTTTTTATTTTTAACCACTTAAAGTAAGTTCATATTTTTTGCCGCATTTACAGCCGCCGTGCGGTTTTCCACTTCCAGCTTTTCAAACAAATTGGCTAAATGAAATTTTACTGTCGGCAGCTTGATATTGAGTGTAATGCTTATCTCTTTATTTGTTTTGCCCTCCATAAGCAAATGCAAAATCTGTGTTTCCATCGCTGTAAGCTCTTTACCTTGTTCGCTTTTTTCTATGCGCGAATAAAGCGCAGGGCGCAGCATAGAATAGCTTTTGGTAGCTTCCAGCACATTGTGCAAATACTTTTCCGAGATATTTTGCGTAAATGTGCTTTCCTTGCAAGCTTGAGACAATAAGCGCATCATTATAGGGCCTGTGTCGGCAATTACCCTTACGTATTTATAAGGCTCTGCCATTTGCAATGCTTCTTTTAATTTATCGAGCGCACGCTCTCTGTCGTTTAATAGCTCACAAGCCACTGCACAATGGGCAAGACATTCAATAGTATCCAGTGGATAAAAATCTTCACGTAATGCAATTTGCAAACATTCAAGCAAGGTAATTGCATCACGAGGACGTCCAAGAGCAATCATCGCTTCGGCTTTTGTCATCAGCACATAGCTGTTCATATGCGTGCAGTGCAGCTCATCCTCTTCGCACGCTTCCAGCCAAGCTGCCACAGGCTCAAGGTGTCCTGTATGTATATCCAGCTTTGTCCGCAAGGCATTAAATGCAGGCAATAGCTGTGTGGAGGAGCTGTCCTCAATAAGACGTTTCATATTTACAAATAGCTCTGTAATACGCTTTTCATCAGTAGCGCTCGCAAAATTTATGCGTGATAACAGTGCCATACCAGTAAACACTACTTCGGTAATATCACTTGAAAGCGCCGCCGCTACTTCTTCGGCTGCGGCATTTAGCTCGTTATATTCATATAACAGCTCCGCCACTGCCGCCGAGGATATACTGTGCTTTTTATCTTCAAACAGCACTGTCAGCATAGGCTCTACAATGCTTGCAACAGCGCGATAGTTTTTGCCCCATTCCGAAAGGTCTTTTGCGCCGCGCAGCACACTCGGACGTCTTGATGTGATTGACAAAGGTATTGGCGTTGGCATTTTATTGTGTCCGCCATATTCGTTAAATAAAATAGCAAAAAGCAGCAGCATACGCGCGTTATCGGTATTTGGCAGCATAAACCCTGCACAGCACAAGTACTGAGATGCAATATCGCGTTCCTTGCTTCCTTCTTTATACCCGTCACGCAATAATGCAAGCTGCGAATACCATTTGCGCACCTGCGTAAATCTATCGTAATACAAATCAACGCACAGCGCCTCAAAGCAATAATAAGGCGATGTCATTATAATATTTTGGGGGATAAGATTTAAATACTTATCCGTTTTGCCAATTGTATCTGCATCAAGGCGCATAATATCTTGTGTGCATAACAAATCGAGTGCAGCCGTGTAATTTTTTTCTTCTATGTTTTTTTGAACATCTTCAAATACTATCATTATTAAATTCTCCGTTTCAAAAGTTTATATTATACATTGCATCAATGCCTTTGCCACTTGCTCTGCCTTTACAGGCAAACGCAAAAACGTACTTACAAACAAGCGATAACTTTGAAGTGCAAATACATCATCATCCGAACACCAAATAATAGGTATTTTGGCTGCCAAGTCTCTCACTCCCAGCACCGCCTCCATTCCAAGCGCCCCCGGTAAAGCTACCACCACCACATCATATTCGCCGCTGCGTATACGATATAACAAATCTTCGCGCCTGTGATACCATTCAAGTAAAATGTGATTTTGCGTTTCAATAGAGCATTGCTCTGTGCCGCAGCGCAGCGCCGCTTCTTCTGTTTCATCACACAAGCACAAACATCTAAACTCCATCTCACGCCTCCTATGTTTGATAATCTGTTTTTAATTTATCACAAGCAATTTGTTTTTTAAATATCTTTAGCGTGAAAGTCATTTTTTTGCCGTGAAAGTCATTTTTTACAAAAAATTTTCTTAAACATTGATTTTTTAGGTTTAATTGCTATAATGAATATAGTGATAAATCTTGCGAGGAGGTATCGTTTATGCAAATTGCAATTGTAGATGACTGCGAACAAGACAAAATTGAGCTTACGGAAATGTTAAATCAATATTCTAAATTAAAGCATTTATCCATTCAATTAAGCAGTTTTTCTTGTGCCGAAGATTTGCTTGCCAATATTGAACAAAACAATTTTGATGTTATTTTTTTAGATATTTATATGGGTGAAATGAACGGTATGCAAGCTGCGCGCGCTGTATATAAATTAAATCCCGCGTGTAAATTAATTTTTTCCACCACCAGTCATTCTCACGCCGTAGCAAGCTACGAGGTACACGCGGCATATTATCTTACAAAGCCTCTTGCTTTTACTCAATTTTGCAGTGCAATGGACACAGCCTGTGCTACGCTTTTGCGTGATAACTGCTGTATTTCGCTGCATTGCGCCGGTATCCCCTGTGATTTGCGCTTGCGCGATATCACATATATGGATTGCGGCGCCGAGCATACGCATTTACATCTTTTAAATCGCACTATCACCGTAGACGAAAAAGCCTCGGACGTATTATTCACCTTAGCAAACGACGAAAGATTTTTGAGCTGTAACCGCAATGTAGTAATAAATATGGATTTTATTGTCAAAACGCAGGAAAATGATTTTCTATTACAAAACGGACAGACAGTTCCCATAAAACAGCGCGGCAGAGCGCTTGTAAAGCGTGCGTATTTACAGTATTCTTTGCGAGGGCTTACGAAAGGAGCAGACATATGAAAAAGCTATTATCGCTTGTAATTACCGTGTTTTTTGTTGTATGTGCTGCTTATCCTGCTTTTGCGATGACTATGCCGCCACTTATAGGTTTTGATCCTCCACCGTCGGCCGTGCCTACTATTATTACCGACATTCGCCGAGATTATAATGGCAGTGATATATTCCAAATGCTTGTTGTAAAACAGGGCGAATCGATTTCGGCTTTAAGCCAGCAATTGCAAAATGATTTATCGTATATAGATTGCCTCACAGACCAAATTGATGAAAACGGACAGCCTGTATACTATATGTGTCCTGTGACTTGGGATTTATCGCGAAGCACCGATACAAGCTTGCCGGGGCGCATTGAAATACACGGCACGTTAAATTATGCAAGTAATTATACTTTAATAAGCACTTTGCCAAACGATATAATATGGCAAGCAGTAGTGCAAGGCGAGCGCGCAAGCGGAGCAGAGGTACTGTCGGACATAAATGTAAACTTTTTACAAAACAGCCCTATACCACTCGGTGAAGAGGCAAAAAACAAAATATCTACTGCCACTTGCCACACATCAATACCCGGTGAATATTTTAATTGCGATTTTGTATGGGATTTTAGCTCTGTGCAAATAAACACCGCAGGCAAATACACAATTAGCGGCATACCATCTCTTCCGCTTGGCTTTGCGCTACCTCCAAATTATGTAGCACCAACGCGCACCGTAGTAGTAATGCCTAATGATGCGCCTGACCTTTCTTCGGCTTTGTTCGACAATCTTAACGGCTATATAAATTGCAAATGGCTGTTCCCCTTGCAAAAAGAGAATAATGTAAAGCTTGAATATGCTGTAAACACCGAGGAATGGAAGCAGGATTTACAAAGCACTTATATAGTATTCAACAGCTATTGGGGTAATTCTCTAAATATAAATCTTAATGCCCTAAGCGAAAAAACCGATTACTATTTTCGTATTCGATACAGCGAAGGCAGTGCCGATAAATTTTCAAATACACTGCATATTCGCCTTGAAAACAAAGATTTTCTTATCCCGAACGCCGCGCCGCCCTCCTTTGATATAGGCGGCGACAGAGATGCCGGCGATACAGGAGGCAACGTTTTACCTCCGTTAACTCAGCCTGCGCCGTCTGAGCCAAGCGAGATTGCGCCGCCGCCCTTAGTGCCTGTCTCTCCGCCTCCTTCAGAAATTTCACCTGTGCCGCCTCAATATGCTATTGTCACGCAAGCTCCGCCGCTTGATATATCAGCACCTGATGACGATTTAAAGCCTGTTTATAACGAAGAAAAGCCGACAGTAATGGAGGAAGTAACCGAAAATTCTACCTTGATTTCCGGAACACGTTTATCTCAGCTAACGGCTTTAAGCGATGTTGTTTTGTTTGAAAAGCACGGAATTGCCGTAGAACTTTCTTCTTCGCTTTTAAACAATTTACATCTTACAGACGACAATATTTTAGAAGTATATATTCAAAAATCCGAAAACAGCGGTTTTAACCTTGCCGTTTTTGCAGATGGCAATGCCGTAGATGCTTTACCCGAAACAACAGTATATATGCCATTCGATGCCGATGACGGTGACAAGCTAGAATGTGTAAAGACGGACGGTACTTTTGTATCGAATGCTTATTATGAAAAACAAAACGGTACTGCGCAATTTGAGCTGCAAGAAGGCGGTAACTATCAAGTGCGCCACATAAAAGCACCTGTAAAAGCCCCCCTTGAAGCGGCAAATGAAGCTACGTCACAAACCTTAAACAGCACAGATAATGCCGTAGCAAGCGAAAGCCAAAGTAAATTACCTGTCTTTACTTTTATTGCCATATTTGGCATTACCATTGGTGCTTGCTTGTACGTTTTTGTATTGAGGCGGCAAAATGAATAAGCATAAAAACGCAATTTATATTTTTATCACTATAATACTTTCTGTTTGCTTTTGTCTTTTTCTTTATCAGTTTGACAATAAATACACTCATCAATCAACGCAGCCGATAAACGGTATAATTTATCTTGAAGATGAGGATTTCGCCTTAAATAAAGTATTGTATTTATCAAGAGAATGGGAATATTTCCCCGATGCTTTGCTTACTCCCGACACTTTGCCGCAGTACGACGGATACCGCAAATATGTAGATATAGGCGGTAAATACGCTATGCCGCACGGCAGTGCCACATATCGTCTTATTTTAATGCTGCCAAGCGCAGAAGCCTCGTATGCGCTGGAAATGCCCGAAATTTTTTCCGCGTGCAAGCTTTATATTGACGGCAAGCCGTTATTGCAGCTTGGCAATATTGATCCGCAGCAATATTCCGAAGGCATTTGTAACAGGGTAATCCCATTTACAGCCGGTGGCAAAACGGAAATTTTGCTTGCTGTAAGTGATTTTTCCGCTGTGTACAGTGGGCTTAATTATCCGCCTGCATTCGGCATTGCGCAAAATGTTTTGCGAGTACGCTCTATTCGCTTACTTTTACATTCTGCCACTGTGCTTATTGCCATTCTCGGCATTGGGCTTGCCATTGCATTTGGCATTAAGGGCAATTTGCGACGTGGTATTTTGTGCAATTTAATTTTTCTTTGTCTTATCGGATACACCGCATATCCCTTGTTCCATTCCTTGCGCATTACCTCCTTCAATCCCTGGTATACGCTCGAAGCTATGTGTTATTACGGCTTGCTTTTGCTTGCTATTTTACTGCAATGTGATCTGTATGAGGTGCGTGGTAAATTCACGTTTTTTTTGGCGCTTCCGTGCGCGCTTGGCACGCTTTTTGCCATAGTGCGCGTTTTGGGCGCTGCATATTGGAATATCGAAATCAGCATTGCATTTTCGTTTATTTCACTATTTATTAAATACTATTTTGCAGCTTGTATACTACTGCTTTCTTGCTGGGCATTATGGCGCAGAAAAAAATATTCTGTTTTATTGATGAGTGCATCGATGTCCTTTGCGGTGTTTTTGGGATTTGACCGCTTTTTCCCTTTATACGAGCCGATTTTCGGCGGCTGGCTTGGAGAAGTAGGCGGTGTTATATTAATAGCCGCTTTAGCCTCGGCGCTTTGGCTCGATGCTATGGATGCTTACCGTTTTCGCCTTACTTATGAGGGCAATTATCATCATATGGAGCAGCGCTTGCTTATGCAAAAAGAATATTATCAGCAGCTTTCAGAGCAAATTCAGCGCTCACGCGAAGCCGCCCACGATATGCGCCACCATATGCGTATTTTGCGCACTATTGCAGGCGAAAGCACGCAAATAGCCGTTTAATTGCATATTTAGATTCCTACGAGCCGCATTTAACACAGCAAGAAGTAAATATTTGGTCTAATCACTCCGTGGCTGATGCAATTATCGGATATTATGCACCTGCCGCAAAACGGCTTAATGCCACATACGATGTGCGCCTTGCCATACCGCCCGAAATTAATTTCCCTGACGATGAATTATGTATTTTACTTAGCAATCTTTTGGAAAATGCAACCGAGGCATTATCGCGACAGCAGCAATTACCTCGCAAAATATATCTGCGTGGAGATTTTCAAAACGGCAGATTAGGCATAGTGCTTGATAACAGCTATTCCGGTGCGATTACTAAACGCGATGATAAATATATTTCATCAAAGCACGAGGGCTTTGGCTTTGGCATAAGCTCTGTGTGTGCTATTGTTAAAAAATACGGCGGACTTGCTGATTTTTCTGCCGATGCCAATACATTTCACGCATCGATAATGATACCGATACCCGTCCTCAAAGAGCAAACGGATACACCGTGCAATGTTTAATTAAAATATTATACGCTTATTGTGTATAAACGCTAAAAATCCGCCTGCAAACCCTTGTATCAAAAGGGTTTGCAGGCGGATTTTTATTGTAAAATAATTTTACGTTTGTTCGTTCATCGGCAGTGCCACTCTCAATGTAAATATCCCGTCACTCGCCGCAAAAGTGCAAAATCCGTTTCTTTTTTTGGCAATGGTACAGATGCTTTTACACCCATATCCGTGTCCTGTTTCTGTAGCAGTAGGGATATTGTCTTTCATTTCCACATTGCCTATAAAGGCATTTTCTATTTCAAATAACAGCATATTTCTATTTACGCTGCAATTCAAAAATATTTTTCGCAATGTAATATCCGTTACTTTATTCACGGCATTAAGTGCATTTTCTATTCCGTTCGACAGTACACTGCAAAGCTCTGTATCTGGAACATTCACCTTTTTCGGTAAATTCGCCTTTACGCTTAACACAACATTTCGTTTTTCGGCTTTGCTTGTAAAAGAAGAAAGCAAAAGATTTACCGTTTCGTTTTCGCAAAAGCGCATAGGAGTAATCGCCGTAAGCTCACATTGCGCATTGGAAAGATATTCCACAATTTCGGCAAGCTCTCCTTGCTGCGCAAAGCTGTCAATCATAGAAAAATGGTGGCGCATATCGTGGCGATGAATAATAGCTTGCTCTTGAGATGTGCGCAAAGCATCTAGCTGAAGCTTTGCCGTATCCATCTGCATAGAAAGCATTTTCTTTTCTAATAAAATTTCTGTTTTTTGCTGTACCTCACCGTGATATACCACTATAAACCACACATAAAAAAGCACCATTACTGTAGGCAAAAATTCGCTCATCATTTCAATACCCGTGTAAAGAACACGCGTATATACAGTAGTGGCATAATCAAAAATATAATAAACCGCCGGCAAACACCCAAAAAGAAACATAGATTGGCGCGAATATGCCATTGCCTGATAAGTAGCTTTTGCAAAAAAGCGCCATATCAGAAAAAAGAAAATCAAAATTGATGAGCTGTAGGCAATAAGGTATGATATTTGCGTTTTGAAAATCTGCATCGACAATACCCCTGACCAGCGCGGAAGCTGACAGCAAAAATAAGCAGTAAGCACGCTGATAATGGAAATGCCAACAGGCTTTTTTAATATAAGTACCAAAAACAAAATTAAAGGCAAATGGGTAATAAGAGGATAAAGCTTTGTGGTGATTTCAAGACCTACAAAAAACGAGCAGGTGGTTTGCAAGCACAAAGTGAAAACAGAAAATAAACCAATGCTCACACGGTCTTTTCGGCTTTTGCATCCACCTGAAAACAATACCGAAAGAAACACTCCAAACAGTAGCACCAGTCCGTAATTGAATGTTGAAAATAATCGTATACTCATTTATTTATCCTTTTTGCAAATAGCTGATTTACATATGCCTCTCGCACCTTAGTATAGTTTTGTCTCGACACAGGCACTTTTTCCCCCGTCAGCATTGTCAATTCATTAGACGTAAGCTCCGCCGTTTGCATTAAATTTACAATGTAAGAGCGATGTGCGCGCACAAATTCGGGGCGCTCCAGTAAAGCATCTTCAAAATCAGTAAGCGAGGCAATCGCCTGCCGCACATTGCCATCAGACAAATGAAAATACAAGCATTTTCCCATTACCTCTAAAAAAGCAAGGCTTTCAAACAATATTCGTGTCATACCATTTTTTGTTTTTACCACAATGCTCTCATTCGGCTTACGCGTTTGCACAAGCATAGTATCCAGCAGTGCATATAGCTGCTCGTGTGAAGCCGGCTTCAATAAATAGTTTTGCGCTTTGTATCGATAGCTTTGCACTGCAAATTCAGGTGATGACGTTAAAAACACAATACAAGTGTCGCTATCAAATTTTCGGATTTCCTGTGCTACTTCCATTCCATTTATAGCAGGCATAATTACATCTAATATATAAAGGTCGTACGAGCCGCTTTTTGCAAAGCTAAGAAGCTCTGTAGCACTGTTAAATGCGTCACAACGCATAGATAACTTACGTTCTTTTTTATACTCATCTAAAATAGATGAAATTAAACCAAGTTCGTCTTTGTCATCATCGCAAATAGCAATTTTCATTTACAAGCTCCTTTGAAACTTTTGTGATATATTCCGCAGCTTTTGCGTGTTTCAATGTTCTCTCAGGTGTCAAAATCTGTGATTTTGGTAACACCGTGAGGTTATTATACCACGTATTTTTTCCCTTTCCACCTTGTTTTTACCATTCAGGTATTAAAAAGATACCATTCGTACCTATATCGGCTTTTTTGTAAATAATTTGGTATTCTAATGTCATAGCAATAAACAAGGTTTTAGCGCAAGGACGGTGGTGATTTTGACAACAATCTTAGCTTGCTTGATTGCAGGCATCAGCACAGTAGCATTTGTCACCTTGTGGTTTCGGGTAGTGCGTCGCGAGCTGTATGCAAAACAAAAAGCAGAAGATGCGGCAATGTGTCAGCTTATCGCCAGTCGGCAAAGCTATATGCGAGCGCGAGACGGCCCGAAAGACAAGCAGGCACAAGAAATTTTGGAAATAAGCGAGCAAGTCCATAATCAATCCGTGCAGCTTTATAACGAAGCCTTACATAAACCTCTTAATGTAATTCCGGGAATTTTAATGGGATTTCGCACTATAACAGACACAGTGGAATTATAATCGGTATTATCCGCATTGAAATGCGGTTTAACACAACAATTTTGAAAGGGGTATAATTATGAGTAAAACAGCGGCTATAATAATCACATTTTTCTTAGGGGGTCTTGGCGTACATCGTTTTATGGCAGGAAAAGTAGGTACGGGAATAATTTGGCTTTTAACAGGCGGCTGCGTTGGTATAGGCTGGCTAATAGACTTTATCAAGGTATGCACAGGCAAATTCACAGACAAAGACGGAAATGTATGGGGCAATCAATAATTTTTGTAAACCAATAAAAATAAAACAAAAAACAAAAAAACGAAGGAGAAATTATTATGAAAAAGATTCTAACTCTTGCACTCGCTTTGGCGCTAACCCTAACAATGGTGGCTTGCGGTGAAAAGCCCGCACCTGCTCCTGCACCTGCTGCATCTACACCTGCTGCAAGCTCCAAGCCTGCTGCACCTGCGGCAAACTCTAAGCCTGATTTGGCAAATCCCGAATACACCCCCGAGCAGCTCGCAGTAGCTGAAAAATTCGCAGCTATGTCCGACAGCTTCAACGCATTGGTAGACAAAATAAATGCCGATGAAGCTCTTTTGGAAGTAACAGAGCTTGTGGACACTATGAACACATTGGCAGATGCTATTAATGAAGACGACGCGATGTTTGCCGATCCTAAAAACCTAACTCCCGAAGTACTTAAAAACCTAGAAGAGGGCATTGTCGTTGGCAACGATTTCGTGAAAAAAATAGAAGCAATGGTTAAAAACTATCAAGGCAAAAAAACCATTACTGCTAAAATAGAAATTGTAAATGAAACAGGCGTTGAAATTCACGATTTGGCTATGTCACCTGCCAACAGCACCGAATGGGGCGGCAATATGCTGGATTCTCCACTTCTAGCAGGTGAGAGCGGTATCACAGAAATGACATTTACCGAAGACACCCTTGTATGGGACTTACTTGCAGGCGACTCCACAGGGCAAACACTTGAATTTATGGGAATAGATTTTGCAGAAGCTCCAATGGAAGGTGCAAAATTAATACTTAGCGCTACTGAAGGCGGCGCATATATGGCATCATTCGCTTCATAATATAGTGTTTTCACAGTTGCACTGCTATTCGTATAATTAATATCACAAAAAGCGAGCAGTCACCTCTGATTGCTCGCTTTTTTACAAGTCAAAAAGGAGATGCTATGAAAAAAATAGCTTCAGTTTTGACGGCATTTATATGTATACTTACAATGCTTTCCGCTTGCAGCGATGATGATAACCTAGCTCAAGCACCGCAACAGCCTGTTCCCTCTTCCGCTCAAACTAACACTATTCGCAGCAATCCAAGCGGTGAAAAATGGACAGTCCTTGTATACCTATGCGGTACAGACCTTGAATCGCAAGGTAATTTTGCTTCTGTAAACATTGCAGAAATGGCGCAAGCCACGCAGTCCGGCAATGTAGATGTAATTATACAAACAGGCGGTACAAGCGAGTGGGCAATAGATACTATTTCCCCCGATGAGCTTGGACGTTATAAAGTAATTACCGAGGATATAGAGCAAGTAGACAGCGCGCCTCTTGCCAATATGGGCGATGCCGCCACGCTTGCGGATTTTCTAAACTGGGGCGTAAAGGCTTATCCTGCCGATAAATATGCCTGTATTTTGTGGAACCACGGCGGCGGCAGTGTAGCAGGTATTGCATCAGATGAGCTGTTTGATGGCGACACGCTAGACCTTAAAGAGCTTTCCTCGGGATTTTCCGCTTGCAATCAGCAGTTTGAATTAATTGGATTTGATGCTTGCCTTATGTCTACACTGGAAACGGCTGCTGCATTATCCCCTTATGGGCGATATATGGTAGCCTCACAGGAATGGGAGCCGGGCAGCGGCTGGGACTATATAAAATGGCTGTCCGCATTAGCTCAAAATTCGTCTGTTGACGGGCTTGAAATAGGCAAAATAATCTGTGACAGCTTTTACGAAAAATGCGCGGCAGACGGTGTGGAAAGCCTTGCCACTTTGGCAGTTACCGATTTATCTAAAATTTCCGCATTGGTTTCGTCTTTCGATGCAATGGCAGCCGAAATGAAAGGCTTTACCCAAACACCCGAAAAATTGCAGCCGCTTACGCAAGCAATAGTGCGTGCCGAAAATTATGGCGGCAACAATGATAACGAAGGCTATACTAATATGGTAGACCTCGGTGATTTAACGATTTGCGCCGAGGGTATTCTCGTATCTACAGGAGAAGCGGTACAAAATAATTTGCTTGCGGCAGTACCCTATCACATAGAAGGAAGCGGAAGGCAAAAATCTAATGGTCTTTCTGTTTATGTGCCATTGCTTGCCGTAGAGGAGGATATGGATGCCTATGCTTCGCTCGCAGCAGTAAGCGGCGAATATCTGCGCTTTTTAGAAGGGCTATACGGCTGGGAAGCACCTGCCAATACAGTAATTAATCAGCCTGTTGCGCCCCCCTCAAACGAAGCTCAGGATATCCCCGTTACAGAGCAAATTTCTCTTGATACGGTAACCATTGCAAATGCACTAAATAAAGATGACTTTACGCTAGACTATTCTATTGATATCAGTGAGGACGGCTACATTCTTTTAAACGTAAACGAGGGTACTGATATTATCAGCACAGTCGCGTTTGATTTATTTTATCACGATGAGCAAACAAATTCACTTTGGTATCTCGGCAGTGATTATGATGTTAATGAAAGTGACGACGGCACACAATTTTGGGATAATTTCCGCAATGTGTGGACAATTATAAACGGCAAGCTTTGTATGATGAACGCACTTTCGTTTACAGACGATTATATTTTATATACCGTACCTGTTACGGTAAACGGCAATGCCACTAATTTGCGTATGCTTTACCATACAGCCACAGAGGAATATGAGGTAATCGGTACGTGGGACGGCATAGACGAAGATAGCGGTATGAGCAGCCGCGAAGTAAAAAGGCTAAAGGACGGCGACGTAGTCACCTTCACTTTTGCCGCCGCAGACCTTGATAGCGGCGAAGCCTATGAATTTGACGGCGACAGCTTTACAGTAAACGGCGACGTTATCGCCGAAGAAGCCACATTATTTGATGGTACATATTACTATCAATATTCAATAACAGATATTTTCGGAAACGAACACGAAAGCGATATGGCAATGATGACAACGCAAAACGGCGAAATTACCGTAGAGCTTATAGAATAATTAAAAGGAGATTTAAAATTATGGGACTTTTTTCTAGTAAACCTTGCCCAATCTGCGGCGGTACTACACCAAAGCTATTGGCAAAAAAAGTGGACGGGCAAGCAATATGCTCTGCTTGTGCAAACAATATTATGGCAGATAGCGACCTTGTAAAAAAATGGTCAATAGAGGATTTGCGTACGCATATAGCTGCTCGCAAGGAAAACCTTAAAATTGTAGAAAGCTTTACCCCTTCTCGCACTATAGAATACGAACACGAGGTAGTGATAGATGATGCAAAAAGGCTATTTTACATAAAAACGTTCACTGAGGATAATCCTCCTGTATTTAGCTTCGACGATATTACAGGCTATACAGTAGAGCTTGAATATCACACCGTGGAAAGCTGGAGCCGCGGTATGGTGCGCACCCCGTATAAGCCTATTGAGATTGGTGCATTTGGCACGGCTGTAGCAGTATTAGACGCGTTTACAAGCGATGATGACGGCAAAGACACCAAATGTACTAACATTGTTGTAACGCTAAAGCTAAACACCCCCGTTTTACGTGAATATGAGCTTTGCGACCTTTTGGTAGACGGTAGAGGGCAAGCGGATTATGCCCTAAGCCTGTCGCGCGAAATGGCAAAGGTGAACATCATTTGCGATCTTATTATTGCAATAGCCACTTAAAGCGTAAGCTTAATTTTATAAAATTTATCGCTTTATAATATTTTATAAAGCGATAAAATATTAAACTGAAAAGAGAATGACTAATGAAAAAACGTATATTTAGTTTACTGATGGCAATGTGTATGGCACTAAACTTTATGCCTTTGCCTGCACTGGCAGCGCAAGGCTCACTTGTGCCGCCTGCCGCGCAAAGCTCATCTAATACATCATTACCAAATACAGATAATTCTCAAACACCGCCTTTGCCTACAAGCGAGGCTTCTCCGTCATCTAGCACGGCGGCTCCGTCCTCTAGCACGGCAGCTCCGTCCTCTAGTATGGCGGCTTCGTCCTCTAGTACGACGGCTTCGTCCTCTAGCTCGGCGGCTTCGTCCTCTAGCACGGCGGCACCCGAATGTACCTGCTCTGTGCAATGTACAGCGGCAGATGAAAGCACAGGTGCGCCTGCTGCTATCAATGCCTCTTGCCCCGTGTGCGGCGCCGCCGATGCAAGCCTTGCATCGTGTAAAGGCAAAGCCCCTATAGCCAAAATGTCTCCTACACCAAGAGCGAACGGCACTTGGGCAGGCGATGGCACCGAAGCCAAACCATACTTGATAGCCGATGCCGCCGACCTTACCAAATTAGCTACCGTGGTAAACGGCGGCACAAACTACAGCGGTAAATTCTTTAAACTCACCGCTAATATCGACCTTAGCGGACAAAGCTGGGTGCCTATAGGCAATGGCAGGGCCTTTAACGGCACCTTTGACGGCGGTGGGCACGAGGTAACGCTTAATATTACCGCCTCTATCGCCGATGCAGGTCTATTCGGCTACGTTGATCAAGACGGAGTAGTGCAGAATGTTGGCGTTTCGGGCACTGTAAGCGGTACCGATAATGCCGGCGGTATTGCGGCAATAAATCATGGCACAGTGCAAAGCTGCTACAACACAGCTAATATCAGCTGCTCGAATGACGAAAGCTCAGCACTCACAGGCACCGGCGGCATAGTGGGGTGGAACTACCCCGGCGAATTAATAGGAGGGCTCAACCGCAAATCCACCATAAAAAACTGCTACAACACAGGCTCTGTCAGCGGCAACTACAGAGTTGGCGGCATAACAGGGGATAACGGCACTGTGGAGAGCTGCTACAATACGGGCACAGTAAGTGGCAAAAATCAGGTTGGCGGCATAGCAAACAGTATAATCACCGTAACAAACTGCGTATCCCTCGGCGAAAGCGTGGTGCGCACCTCCGGCACAGGCACCGATTTTGGTAGAGTGCAAGGCATCGGCTTCAACACCGCCAACAAGGCGCGCAGCGATATGTTTGTGGCAGGCGCGCTTATATCAAACGGCGCTGCCAATAACAAAAACGGCGCAGACATAGCGGTGGGCGCAAGCACAGCGCAAAGCTCTGTGTTTACCTCTGCAAACGGCTTTACCCCTGCAAACGGCTGGAATACAATAACCGGCAACCTCGAGGTAGGCGCAGCCTTGCCTACGCTTACAGGCATTACAGCAATGCAAAATCCCACGCTGCCTGCGGCAGAGGTGGTATGGGCAGGCGATGGCACCGAAGCCAAACCATACTTGATATCCGATGCCACCGACCTTACCAAATTAGCTACCGTGGTAAACGGCGGCAATAGCTACAGCGGTAAATACTTTAAGCTCACCGCCGATATCGACCTTAGCTCTAACACAAGCTGGACACCTATAGGCGGGAACAACAATCCTTTTAGCGGCACCTTTGACGGCGGTGGGCACGAGGTAACGCTTAATATTACCGGCTCTATCGCCGA
>JAVWEG010000027.1:0-27465 GCA_036641735.1 Oscillospiraceae bacterium | reverse complement strand
TAATTAATTATTAAAATTAAATAGGGTATTTATCTGTCAATTAAGATAAATACCCTATTTATTTTTACAATATTAAAATTCGCCAATATTTAGTATTAATTTTTGTAATATATTCTTCTTTTTGTTTTATTCTTTATAATAATTTATTAAGCACCCTGCCATTAGTATTTTGCGCTCATCATCTGTAAGCGGTGCAATATAAAGCTTAAAAGCCATTGCTTGCTTTCCCAGTACATAAGCTGTTATGTCGCCCATTTCGCCATTTAATATTTCGCGCACATTAGGTATAAATATCGTGTCCCCGAGGCAAAAAGGCACTTCGCCTTTTAATTGAAATGGCAGCATACCCCAGTTTATTAAATTGGAGCGATAACGCTTAGTAGCGTATTCGTGCGTGATATTGGCACCTGCACCAAGCACTCTTTGGCAGCTTGCCGCCTGCTCACGGGCAGAGCCGTCGCCGGGCTTATTGGCATAAATTACCGAGGTAATATTGAAGTCATTTATTTCAGTATTTCCATATCCGTTAATCGCCTTTATTTTTGCCAAAAGTCCGCCGTCGTCACCGCCGCTTCTGCGCTGTTCGTTTGCCTGCACCAGCTTTGCGCGCTTTACATAATCAGGATCTTTACGCGACAAAGTAAATTCGGCAAGCCCGAGCGGATTAGAGCGATAAGAGCTTGTTTCACCCGATGGTATCAGCTCATCAGTAGTGGTAACCTCGTCTGTAATAAAGCTTGCCACACTAAGCACCATATGCTTTGGCAGCTTTGGTATTGAAGGCCAGTCTTTAATATTCGGGCCAAACTTTAGATGCTCTTCACCGTTTGCCTTGCCATATCCGTGATATACACGGCTTTGATAGCTCGTATCATCAAAGCTATATTGCGGTATTTCATCAGAATAATCAATATCCGTTGCGGCTGTAAGATATCCTCCATTGCGGCTTGTAGCGGCAATACTGCGCGCGTCCATAAGCGCCACTCCTGCCATCTGCCCTCCCGACGGCTTAGAGCCTTCGCGATTGGGAAAATTGCGTGTAGTGTGCCTTATGCTTAAAGCACCGTTTGCAGGCACGTCTCCTGCGCCAAAGCAAGGGCCGCAAAACGCGGTGCGCAAGGTAGCGCCTGCGCTCATAAGCTTAGTGGCAATGCCGTTTTCCACAAGGCGCATCATCACAGGCTGGCTTGCCGGATATACGCTGAGCGCGTATTCATCGCTACCTACAGCGCTTGCGCCTAATATGTTTGCGGCAATGCAAATATTTTCATATATGCCGCCTGCACACCCTGCTATTACACCTTGATCCACCTTTAATTTGCCATTTACTATTTTATCTGTAAGCGAAAACGGTACTGTACCTCCCGTAATCTCTTTGCAATCGTCTTGTGCTTTTTTTAGGATATCATAAGGATTTGCTTTTAATTCATCAATTTCATACACATTGCTCGGGTGCATCGGCAGCGCTATCATTGGCTTTATTGTATCAAGATTTACTTCCACTAGCCCGTCGTAATATGCAAGCTCGCTCGGTTCAAGCTTTTTGTATGCGCTTTTGCGCCCGTGCATCTCCAAAAAGCGCTCTGTCACTTCATCTGTACACCATACCGACGATAAACAGGTCGTCTCCGTTGTCATTACGTCAATGCCGTTGCGTGTATCTGCGCTCAAATTCGCAATGCCCGGGCCTACAAATTCAAGTACCTTATTTTTCACATATCCGTTTTTAAACACAGCTCCTATTATTGCAAGGGCAACGTCTTGCGGCCCTACTCCGTGGCGCAAAGAGCCTGTAAGATATACCGCCACTACCTCAGGCAATGTTACATCATACGTTTTTGAAAGCAGCTGCTTTGCAAGCTCACCGCCGCCCTCGCCTATCGCCATAGTGCCAAGCGCGCCATAGCGTGTATGGCTGTCAGAGCCAAGTATCATCGCGCCGCACTCAGCGTGCATCTCGCGCATATACTGATGTATTACGGCAATGTGCGGCGGCACATATATACCACCGTATTTTTTGGCAGCCGAAAGGCCAAATACGTGGTCGTCCTCATTTATTGTGCCTCCCACAGCGCACAAAGTATTGTGGCAATTAGTAAGCACATAAGGCATAGGAAATTCGCGCAGCCCCGAAGCGCGTGCCGTTTGTATAATGCCCACAAAAGTAATATCGTGGCTTGCCATAGCATCAAACCTGATTTTAAGCGCATTTTTATCGCCGCCGATATTATGCGCCTGCATAATACCATAAGCGATAGTCCCCTTTTTTGCCTCGTCCTTTGATATTGGCTTTTTGCCAAGACTTAATATAGCATCAGATACATTATTATCATCATTGATTATTTTGTTTCCGTTTATTAAATATACACCGTTATCACTCAAATTTATCATATTACACCGCCCTTAATTAATAATGTAAGTATAACATATATTTTAGCCGTTTAAAAGCATATTTTGTTGACCTTATTTTGAAAAAAAGGTATACTATATAGGTATCGGCACTAATATATATTGTTTAAAGTGAGGTAAACCGTGATAAAGAAAGTTTCTGTACGTTTATTTGACGTTTTCTCCGTATCTGTAGATGGAAAAGCCATTACCTCTGCTACTCAAAAAATGACAAAGCCGTGGCAATTATTTGCATATTTGCTAATGAAAGACGGAGAAGCTGTGTCTTGTGAAGAATTGCTCGATGTTTTATGGGCAAACGATGAGCTTGCAGATGCTGCCAATGTGCTTAAAAACACAGTATATGCCCTGCGCAGAGAGCTGTCAGGAGCAGCAAAGCCGCAAGACAGCCCTATAGTATTTCGCAATAATGGCTATGCCACTAATATTAATATTAAATTCATTACCGATACTGCGACATTTAAAGATTTATGCCTAAAAGCAGATAAATCAAAGCCCGATGCGCAGCTAGAGCAATATCGTGCCGCAGTATCCGCATATGGCGGAGATTTTTTGCCGCAGCTGGATAATGAACCGTGGGCATTATTATGCGCAAGGCGCTATCGCAGCTTGTACGTAAATGCCGCCCATCATCTATGCGCTATTTTACAGCAAGAAAGCTTGTGGGACGAAATGCTCGCCGCCGCTTCACGTCTAAACCTTATCGAGCCGCTCGATGAGGACGGATATATCTATATATTTCGCGCCCTGTCTCATAAGCAAATGCACAAAGCAATTGTTACCACTTATAATAAAACCGAGCGTTTTTTTGCAGACGAGCTGGGTATCCCTATGTCAAACGAAATCCAGCAAATAGAGCGCGCCGCCGCTTCGCATATTAATAAATCCGAGCAAGATTTGCTTATAATCACAGAGGATTTACAAGGCACTCTCTATTTAGAAAAGCCAACAAACGGCGCTCTTATTTGCAGCTACGATTCATTTAAGCGCCTGTTCCCATTAATGAGCCGTAATGCCGTGCGCAGCGAAAATCTTTTGGCGCTCTTGCTTATTACTGTGCAGGGGACAAACGGTTCGCAAATATCCTCGTCGTCATTATCGGACGCTATGGCAGACCTTAAAATAATCGTAACCACCCAGCTTCGCAAAAGCGATATATGCTGCCGCTACAGCCGCAGACAATATGTTGCTTTGCTCACTACCGATTCTCAAGAAAGCGCGCTAATCGCAGTTTCCCGTATTACAAACGGCTTTAATGCCGCAGACGGCGCAAAGCACGCAGAGCTTGAATGTAAATGTAAAATGCTCAAGCTTGAGCAAGAGGTGTTCGATGAACGTAGAAATTGAAAAAGCTTTGCTTGCAGGGCTAAATACTAATGCTGATTGCGCAATGCTTACAGGCAAAACGCTCACACTGTCGGCAGTGGCAGAGGAATATTTATCGTCAATTGCCGCACGCACCTTTGCAAGCGACGAAGCACGAGAATGTAATGTAAAGCGCGATTGCTCTTATGAAGACATTTTCACACATCAAGACGATAATTTTATTGCTGTTTCCACTAAGCTTGCGCAGCGAGTATTTGATATTATGCGCGATGCTCCAGCTATTCCTGCTGCGGATATGGTATTTATGCTTTTGCGTTTTGACGGTATAGAGCATTTCGCCGCGCTAAAGCTTAATTATAAAAGCGGATTTATCTACGCATACAACGACTTAAACGAGGGCGAATTGCAGCGGTATGAAACAATGCTCACCCCACAGGGCAGCAAAGCAGATGAAGCCTTTTTTATAGACCTTGCCTCGCGCGAAGCTAAAATTCTTGAAAAAAAGCACGATATAGACGGCTCAAAATCCGTGTATATTTCCACAAAGCTTTTAGAATGTAAGCTCGGCCACACCCCAAAAGAAAAATTAGCCGCCGTATGCGATGCCGCAATAGAAGTAAACCGTCAATTTTATCAAAGCCTCGGTGTAGATGATGCCGCCGTAGCTAAAGCCGTAAGCGAAGAATACCGCGAAGCGGACGGCGGTGGAGTTTGCGCAAGCGAGGTGTGCAGCCGCTTATATAAAGATTTGCCTCACGCAAAGGAAGCATTTGCCAAAGCTCTTGCAGAGCAAGATGTTCCATTTGATGAAGCCTTTACCGTAAGCGCACCTGCTGTGCGCAAAATGGAAAAGCAATCTCTGCGTTCCGGAAGCGGAGTGGAGATAAAAGTGCCTGTCAGCGTATATAAAGACATAAGCGCACTCGAATTTATAAAAGACGAGGACGGTACTACCTCGCTTCTCATAAAAAATGTATTAATATAATTTATTAAATTTGGAGATGTAAAAATGAAACACACAGCTATTACCGAGTTATATACCTCTATCCCAAAAGACGGCGCAGAGCTTACCGTTTGCGGCTGGGTACGCACAGTCCGAGACTCTAAAAACATCGGATTTATCGAGCTGAACGACGGCTCGTGCTTTAAAAACTTGCAGATAGTTTTTGAAGCCGCTAAGCTAAATAATTATGCGCAAATAGCAAAAGCCGGTGTCGGCACAAGTATGCAAATATGCGGAATATGCGTATCTACGCCAAATTCAAAGCAAGCCTTTGAGCTTAATGCCAACAGCATTACAATTATCGGTGAAGCCGACAGCGATTATCCTTTGCAAAAAAAGCGTCATTCTGTAGAGTTTTTACGCACTATGCCGCATTTACGCGCGCGCACTAATACCTTTGCCGCCGCGTTTCGCGTGCGCAGCGTAGTATCGTTTGCCATACACAAATTTTTCCAAGAACGCGGCTTTGTATATGTTCATACTCCGCTTATCACAGGCTCCGATTGTGAGGGCGCAGGCGAAATGTTCCACGTTACCACGCTTGATGCCAAAAATCCTCCGCTTTTAGAAAACGGTAAAGTAGATTACAGCAAAGACTTTTTCGCAAGACCTACCAATCTTACCGTATCAGGTCAGCTTGAGGGCGAGGCTATGAGCGCCGCTCTTGGCAATATTTACACCTTCGGGCCTACCTTTCGTGCTGAGGACTCCAATACTCCGCGCCACGCAGCAGAATTTTGGATGATAGAGCCTGAGATGAGCTTTGCCGATTTGTCCGATTATATGGACAATGCCGAAGAAATGACTAAATATATAATAGAAACCGTTCTTGAAAAATGTCCTGATGAGCTTGCGTTTTTTAATCAATTTTACGACAAAGAGCTTTTGGAGCGGCTTGGTAGCCTTGTAAACAGCTCTTTCGAGCGCCTTAGCTATACAGATGCCGTAAAGCTGCTAGAGCCGCATAATGCAGAGTTCCAATATCCTGTTAGCTGGGGTATCGATTTACAAACCGAACACGAGCGCTATCTCACCGAAAAAATATTCAAAAAGCCTGTTTTCGTCACCGATTATCCAAAGGATATTAAGTCCTTTTATATGCGTTTAAATGACGACGGCAAAACCGTGGCGGCGGCGGATATGCTAGTGCCGGGTGTAGGTGAGCTTATCGGCGGCAGCCAGCGCGAGGAGCGCCTTGATATGCTGGAAGCTCGTATGAAGGAAATGAATTTAAACTGCGACGATTACGAATGGTATCTTGATTTGCGCCGCTACGGCAGTGTAAAGCACGCAGGCTACGGCCTCGGATTTGACCGTATTATTATGTACCTTACAGGTATTCCGAATATTCGCGACGTTATCCCATTCCCTCGTACAGCAGGCGGATTTTAGCTTGCAAATATTTTAAAGCAGCTTAATTAAAACACAAAGGAGAGTGAGAAAGCTTTGAAACGCAGCACATGGCAAAAGCTGTTTAAGCTTACTTTAACAGCCGTTTTAATTTTGCTGCTTATTTTGGGCTACAATTTTGTAGAACATTCAAGACGAGGCTTATACGATGAAAAGCTTACTTATTTAAAAGAAATCTCCGCTAAGAGCGCTTTAAATGTAAAAAACAATGTAAACACCAATCTTTCTATCGTAGAGTCTCTTGCTACCATAATAGGCGCGCACCCTGAAGTTCCATTAGAGCAATGGCTTCCGATATTGGCAGACGAATCCACCAATGCCTCTTTTAAACGCATTGGCATAATAAAAAAAGACGGTGAAACTATCGTTACCGACGGTGGCACGTACGATTTTAGTGACAGACCGTATGCAAAAGAAAGCTTCGAGGGCAAGGCATCTTTATCTGATGCTCTTATCGACAGGTTAGACGGCTCTACTATAAACGTATTTTCCGCTCCGATATTTACAAACGGCGAAGTTGCCGCTGTGCTTTTCGCTACTCGTAACCAAAACCAGTTTGCGCAGTCTATGCAGCTTACAGGGTTTGACGGTGAGGGGTATTTTTACCTTATTAATGGCAATGGAGAGCCAATAGTAAAAACCACTCATCGCAACAGTGTCGGTGATTACACAAATTTATTTACCGCGCTTAAAGAAAACGGTGTTCGTGACGACGATTTAGCTGAAATGCACTTTGATATTGACGTTGGCGCTGACGGTTCTTTTGAATACGTACGCAATAATAACGGACATACCCTTTATTATACAAGCGTAGGCGTAAAGGACTGGTATCTTGTGTCCGTAGTGGCAACTAAAGTGATATCGCGCCAATCTGATATTCTAATACTAGAGCTAATTATTCTTACTTTTATTATTATAATATCCGTGCTTGCAGTTAGCTTTTCTGTGGTGGCATATACGCGCTCCACCAACAAAAAGCTTGCAAAAATAGCCTATACCGATCATATTACAGGCTATCCAAACTGGGAAAGCTTTAAGCTCACGGCTTATAAGCTTATTAATGCTCCTTATGCGCCTCCGTATGCTATAGTAATTTTCGACATCAATAATTTTAAAGTTATCAACGATATTTACGGACATTCAAACGGCAATAAACTATTGCATCATATATGCGAGGTAATGGAAAATAGCCTTGATAAGAGCGAAGCGTTTTGCCGTGTTTCCGCAGATAATTTCGATATGCTGCTCAAATACACAAACGATGCAGAGCTAATACGGCGCATAGAAAATCTCGAATTAAAAATCAAAAACTATATCGCAGGATACAATATTGTTTTAAGCTTTGGCATATACGAAATCGGTGATGAAAAAAGCGATATTCACGTATTGAGCGACAGAGCAAATATATCTAAAGCAATAGTGAAAAAGCAATCCGCTATCCATTATCACTTTTTTAAAGACGAAAACCGTGCAGATATTTTGCGCGAAAAAGAGATAGAAAATATTATGCAGCAAAGCCTTGATGACGGCGAATTTAAAGTGTATTTGCAGCCTAAATATTCCCTATCCACCGAAACGGTAGCAGGTGCCGAGGCACTTGTGCGCTGGCAAAGACAAACGCAGATAATAATGCCAAACGATTTTATTCCGCTATTTGAAAAAAATGGTTTTATTCGTAATTTAGATTTATATATGTTCCGCAGCGTATGCGCCTTGCTTGCAAAATGGCAAGAATTAAATATGCCGCTCGTGCCTATCTCCGTAAATATTTCCCGTGTACATTTATCAAACGAATCGCTGCCCACAGAGCTTGCGGATATTGCTCGCAGCTACGGTGTTCCCACTAATCTTTTAGAAATAGAGCTTACCGAGAGCGCTGTTTTCCTAGACACAGAGCATATGATAAGCATAATGCGCCGCATAAAAGAGCTTGGGTTTATGATATCGATTGACGATTTCGGCTCGGGATATTCTACCTTTGCCGCGCTTAAAGATTTGCCTGCCGATATTGTAAAAATAGACAAAAGCTTTTTAGACAATGCCATAGACGATAACCGCGGTGAACAGATACTGAAAAGCATTATTGATATGACACACGGGCTTTGCCTTGTGTGCGTAGCAGAAGGTATGGAAACAAAATCTCAGCAGGTTTTCTTAACAAAAGCAGGCTGTGACATTGCGCAAGGATACTACTATTCGCGCCCCATTACAATAGAGCTATTTGAGCAGCTAGTGCAAAACGATAGTATTTTATAGAAATTAGGAAGTATTTATTATGCCCCTTATTTTACCGAAAGCGCTGCCGGCATCAGAAATATTAGAAAACGAAAATGTATTTATAATGAACTCAGCGCGCGCAAATATGCAGGATATTCGCCCCTTGCGCATAGTCGTTGTAAATTTAATGCCCACTAAAGTAGCTACAGAAACACAGCTTGCACGCGTGCTTGCTAATTCTCCTTTGCAAGTGGAGCTTACATTTTTACATACAGGCAGCCATATTGCAGCGCATACCTCGCCTTCTCATCTTGAAGCTTTTTACAAAACCTTTGATGAAATAAGCTCTGAGCGCTTTGACGGTATGATTATAACAGGCGCTCCCGTAGAAACGCTTGCCTTTGAAGACGTGGATTATTGGCAAGAGCTGTGCCGTATAATGGAATATTCCAAAACCAATGTTTATTCCACCTTGCACGTATGCTGGGGTGCGCAGGCGGCGCTTTATTATCATTATGGCATAGATAAAAAGCCGCTTGCAAGTAAAAAGTTCGGCATATTTAAGCACACGGTTTTGCGCACAAAATCCCCCTTAGTGCGCGGCTTTGATGAAGTATTTTATGCGCCTCATTCACGTCATACCGAGGCTGATCCGAAAGCGATAATGGCAAATGATAATTTAGATATCCTTTGCACCTCCAAAGAAGCAGGCATTTATCTTGTCACTGCCGATTATAAAAGGCAGATATTTGTAACAGGACACCCCGAATACGATGCAGATACGCTAGATGCGGAATATCGCCGCGACATTGCAAAAGGGCTTGATATCGACGTTCCCTGCAATTATTATAAAAATAATAATCCCGATAATGCGCCAATATTTCGCTGGCGCAGCCACGCAAATTTACTATATACCAATTGGCTTAATTATTACGTATACCAAAACACTCCTTATGAATGGTAATTTCACCATTTAAAATAAATATTGGAGGAATATTATGAAAAAGATTTTATCGGTTTTTGTTTTTTTGTCGCTCATTTTTTCATCCTGCTCAAGCGCACCAAAAAGCTCTGCACCATCTATTTCCTCTATCCCTAATTCCTTCCCCGCTTCTACAGCCGTATCTGCTCCCAAAAGCGATTTAGCCTTGCCACCTAATGTTAACCCCGTGCAATATGAAACGGCTACGGCACTCGCAAGAGCCATTAATTCTCATATTTCTGCCGATATCAATCCGTTTTTTGCAGAGCAAATGTATAGCGGCGGCATAGGCACATTAGAACATATCGATTTATTTGGTGGCGCAGCAAAAGTGCTATCAAACGGGCCTTCCGATGCTCCTATTATTTTAAGCACACATTTAGGTGCGCCTTTTACCGATAAATGGCACGACATCGATTACATTTTGTATTTTACCGCTGACGGCAAGCAAATAAACGATATGATACCTCGTGAATATGTAGAAAACATTCCCGACAATGCGGCTGTACAGGCAATACGAGATTTTAGAGCTTGGGTGCTTACAAACAGCTTTACATCTACCGAGGATATCCGTAAAGACCAATATACTGCTATATATTTGCTTAATTGTGCCAAAAAAGAGCTTGGCGAGTATTCCGCTACAAGCCCTATAATGCAAGAGCTTGCTTTAAAGCATTTAGGCCTTGCCAATTATAAAAGCGATAAATTTTGGGACGAAACTGCGCAAAAATACGTGCTGCCCGGTATGGGCGGAATAACGCATCCTAACCGCTCATTAATAACAGCATACGATGAAAGCGAAGATAAAAGCACTGTCACCGTACAATCCTATATTGATAGATTTTACTCTATTCCGATGACAAAGCAAATATATACGCTCTATAAAAACACCGACGGTAGCTATAAAATACAAAGCTGCGACATTAGCTTTTTCGATTATTTGCATTTCGACAATATTGAAACAGATGCAAGATTTGGCGCTACCGCCTCCGAAAACGGCTGGCTTAACGGCAAAGCTTTTTCTTATGGCGAAGATTTATTTCCCACCGCAATGCCAAATCTAAATGGCCTTACTATAGCGGAAATAAATAATGCTTTGTCTGAACGAAAGCTTTCTGCCGATGCAATTATTTATATATCAAGCGAAAAACCGCAAGATACATTTTTATACACCGCCGTGCCTACAGACAGTGTCATTCCTCGCGGCACTGCAATAGATATTTATGTGTCCTCGGGCAATTTGGAAGACAAATTCGGCACCTATGTCCCTGCTTTTTTATCTCCTGAGCAAGCAGATTTATATTTACGCGGCATTGAATTATATACCCATTATTCTGTGTCTTTGGGCTTTGATATTGACAGTGAATCCTTTGCAAATCCCATAAATAAAAATGGCAAGGATTATTATTTAGATAAAGGCTATAAAAGCTTTGCCGAATTGCGGCAAAATATGGAAAGTGTATTTACAAAAGAATATACACAAACACTTTTATCAGGCACAGACGGTCCGTTTTACATAGCTCCTTTTGGCGAGGACGGTGCATTATATAGCGCTATGGGCGATAGAGGCGGCAATATTCTCTTTGCCTTTGAATCCTTTGAGCTTGTATCCAAAACAGATGCTCAAATAAAATTTAACCGCGTAGGCTATTACGGCGCTTTTCCCGGCGATCCGCCTGCTCTTTTCACAACAAAAGCTTTTCCGATAGTATTTAAAAACACAGCTAACGGCTGGCGAATAGATTTATTTAATACAGTTTACTAAAAAAATTACCTCTATGTACAATTTACATAGAGGTGATTTTTTATTTAATATTCCAAATTTCGTTTGCGTATTCACGTACCGTGCGGTCACTTGAAAAATATCCTGCGCTCGCCATATTGATAAAGCATTTTTGCGCAAATGCTTCACTGCCATAATCAGCATTAGCGGCTAATCTTGCACTTGTGTACGGCAATAAATCAAGCAATAAATAATATTGATCCGCCTTGTGCCAAGATGCTCCGCGCAATATACTGTCGTAAAGCTCGCGGAATATTCCTGTGCCGCCGTCGTACAGCGTACCGTCTATAAGTGTATCCATTACGCGCTTTATGCACGGCTCTTTATTGTATAAATCATATGGAGAATACGTATCCTTTATCTTGTTAATATCCTCTACTCGTGCGCCGAAAATATATTCGTTTTTTATGCCTGCTTCATTTGCTATTTCGATATTTGCGCCGTCCCAAGTACCCATAGTAACAGCACCATTCAGCATAAGCTTCATATTGCCGGTTCCGCTCGCCTCTGTACCTGCCGTGGATATTTGCTCTGAAATATCCGCCGCCGGCATAAGCTTTTCGGCATAAGATACATTGTAATTCGGCAAAAATACTACCTTTAATAAATCTTTTACATCTTTATCATTTTCTAAAAGCTTTCCTACCTCGCCAATAAGCTTTATTACGCCCTTTGCCCTTGCATATCCTGGCGCTGCCTTGCCTGCAAAAATAAATGCCGTAGGCTTAAAGCCCTTTATACTGCCGTCCTTAATGCCATAATAAATATCAAGCACCGACAAAATATTTAATAATTGCCTTTTATATTCGTGCATACGCTTTGCCTGCACATCAAAAATAAAATGCGGATTTAATACTATATTATCGTGGCGCTGCACATACTCGGCAAGCTGATTTTTCTTTATTTGCTTAATATTGCTAAATTGCGCTAATGCCGCTTTATCGCTTGCATATGGTAGCATACGCTTTAGCTCATTCAGCTCCTTTATCCACGCATCACCTATTTTTTCAGTGATAAATTGCGATAATTCCGCGTTGCATACGCAAAGCCAGCGTCTTTGTGTAATGCCATTTGTTTTATTGCTAAATCTGTTTGGATAAAGCTCATACCATTCGTGCAGTACATCGTCCTTTAATATTTCCGTATGCAGCTTTGCCACTCCGTTTACAGAATGTGTGGCATATACAGCAAGCCTTGCCATATGCACTTTTCCGCTATCTATAATACGGTATTTATCCTGCGCAATGCTTTTATCGTTAAGATATCTCAAAAGCCTGTTATTAAGCAGCACAATATACGCATATACATCGGGCAATAGCTTTCCTATCAGCGTAACATCCCATTTTTCCATCGCCTCTGCCATTACCGTATGGTTAGTATACGCAAACACTGCATTTACAATTCGCAGTGCTTTATCCTCATCTAAATGCTCTTCATTTATCAGTATACGCAAAAGCTCGGGTATCGCAATAGTGGGGTGCGTATCGTTCAGCTGAATAGCACAATACGATGGTAGCTCGTCAAAATCTGCACCGCATTTAATTTTGAATTTCCTTATAATATCCTTTAGTGCCGCAGACGAAAAGAAATATTGCTGGCGCAAGCGCAGCTCCTTGCCCTTTTGCGTTTCATCATTCGGGTACAACACAGCGCTTATCGCTTCTGCATCTGTGCGTGCGCTCACCGCTGTATCGTATTCGCTTTTATTAAATAAATCAAAGTTAAAGCTATCTACAGCCTCCGCTTGCCATAAACGTAATGTATTTACACATTTGCCCTCATATCCTATCACAGGCATATCATAAGGCACTGCCCACACGGAATAATCGGCAAAATCCACCTTTACACGCTCTGCATCTACTCGTGTGCTAAACGGATCTCCGATTGCCTGCCAATCATCAGCACTCTCGCGCTGAAATCCATTTTCTATATCTTGCTTAAACAGCCCATAGCGATACCTTATTCCATATCCGTCCAAAGGAATATTATGGGTGGCCGCGCTATCTAAAAAGCAAGCGGCAAGGCGCCCAAGCCCACCATTGCCAAGCGCCGCATCCTCTACATCTTCAAGCTCTGCAATATCAAGTCCGCTTTGTGCATACAGCGCTTTTGCCTCATCTAAAAGCCCAAGATTATACAAATTACTGTACACCATTCGCCCTATTAGAAACTCTGCCGATAAATAAAATGCACGCTTATCCTCGTGCAAGCTGTTTTTATTAATTGTATCTAAGGCGGCGCGTGCTATCGCCTCGTAACGCTCTTTTAATGTGGCTTCTATAAAGCTCTTGCCCAAATGTTCAGTTAAATATTCGTTTACTTTTTGTGTGAAGCTCTGCATAATATTCTCCCTTTCAAAGCATTAAATCAGTTCACTGGAAACGTTTCCAGTAAACTAATAATAACATAATTTCTGCACTTTTGCAAGTAGTATTTACATCATTGCCTTTGACAGATTGAATTATTACCGCTATAATTAATTAATAATTCAAAGGGAGATACATAATGATAAAAGCGGTAATATTTGATATGGACGGGCTGATGTTTGACACCGAGCGTCTTTACAGGCAAGCCTGGATAGAGACAGGTAAAGAGCTTTCGCTCAACATTACAGTGCAAGACGAGGATGCAATACGCGGAGTAAACAAAACAGAGAGCCGCCGTATATTTAAAGAAAAATTCGGTGAAGCTTTCGATTTTGACTCTGCGCGCAACACTGTATTTGCCAAGGTACAAGCACAGCTTGCTATAAATGTGCCGCATCGTCCGGGACTGCTCGCTTTATTAAATGAGCTTAAAAATCGCCATATACCTATGGCGGTAGCCTCCTCCACAGAGCGCTCACAGGTGATAAAAAACCTTGAAGGCGCAAATGTACGCGAATATTTTGACGTGCTTATTTGCGGAGATATGGTAAGTAATTCTAAGCCGCACCCCGAAATCTTTCAAAAAGCCGCCGAAGCATTAGGACAGCCGCCGCAATACTGCCTTGCCCTTGAAGATAGCTTTAATGGCATACGTGCCGCCGCTAAAGCGCAATGTATTACAGTAATGATACCTGATTTAGATAAAGCAAATGCAGAAATGCAAGAGCTTTGCTATAAGGTTTTACCGTCGCTTAATAAAGTGATAGAGCTTTTATAATTCCTTTTTACATAGAAAACACCTCCACAATCAGACAATATGCTATACTGTCTGATTGTGGAGGTGTTTTTCATAAAGCGCCCGATTTTTATTTAATGTATATTAAACCATTCCGCAGCAAGCCCATAAGAGATTGCCGCGTTTCAATGTTCTAAAAGTGCAAAGCTATCATTTTATATCCACTCCGCCAAATACCGACACACAGTTTACAAATACTGTGGGCAGGCTTGCATCGCGCGCAGGTACAGAGCAGTCTGCTCCGCCAAATATAGGCACACTGCGGTATTGCACTTGTACCTTATCATCTACATAAATATCCACACCGCCAAATATCGCTGTGGCTTCCACTGTGATATTGCGTGTGATAATAGCTCCGCGCAAATCAAGATCTATGCCGCCAAATACTGCTGTGCAGGAAGCGCCTTTACATTCGCGCCCCGAAAAAGAGCCGCTGTTGCCGCAAAATACCGCCAAAAGGTCGGAGCTACAGCTATTGTTCCAGTTATGCTTGCTGTCGGCTGTAGGCGGCACATATTCGCCGCTCGCGCTTTGCCCCGATGCACAAGCTCCATTATTGTTTGTGTTTTCATTTGGCTTAGTACTGCCGTAATGATATCTGCGCCCAAACACTATTGCAAGCCCTATTATTATCAATATTGCAGGCAAAAAGAGCTTCGCGATAATATGCCTGTCTAATATATTTTGCGCACTTAATAATAATAGCACACCTATGGCAAGACCTATAGAATTGCCTGTGTTAAACCCGTGCTGTATAATGCTGATAAAACAAGGCACTATAATAAACAGTGTCCACCACCCTTGAAAAAACAAGCTGAAATTCCATAACCCAAATGCGTTTCCGCCGATACCAATACCTGCGCCGATAAACGCTATACCCCAAAGTATATTACCTATTTTGTATCTCATAGTGATACCTCCTTCGTTAGCAATATTATATCGTGTATAATATTGCTTTGTCAATAGTAAAATTCGCATTAATAAAAAATATTTAAAATCGTTTAATTATCTTGTTGTAAAATAGTGCAGTTAAAGGTATAATAATCGTAGACATCATTAAATAAAAGATAGGAAGTGCAAAACTATGAAAAAATCTACTATTATAGCGTGGGTTGCGTTTTTCTCCGCGATAGCAGGAGCTTTAGCTGCTGCGTATTTTTATATCCAACGTCGTGAGCAGGAGCTTGATGAATATGAAAACTTGCTTTTCAGTGAGGATTTCAGCGAGGAAACAGACGACGACGATATAGAAGACGAGCAAATAGAGAGCGAAGAAATATAATTAGTAATAATAGAGTGCCAAACGAAATATACTTTAATTAAGGTGCTTTTATTTTGCTAATCCGCCTGTTTTGGCATTTGTGGTAAAATAATGGCACAAAAAGTTAAAGCGCTTGACTTTGACTTTGCAGTGACCTATACTATATAGTATATAAATTAATTAATTTTTGGAGGTACATATTAATGACTAAGTCTAAAAAAGGGTTTACACTCATTGAGCTTATCGTAGTGCTTGCCATTTTGGCAGTTATTGCAGCAATAGCAGTGCCAACGGCTTTTGGTGCTATTGATAAAGCAAAACTAGCCGCGGATACTGCAACTATAGAGTCATATAACAGCGCTATTCGCACACAAGGCACCTTACTATCGGCAGGATCTTTTCTAAAGGCTGAGAATACAGTAGGGGAAGCAATTACGATGGCAAAAATGTCAACTGGTGCCACAGTTCAGTCATCTAATCTGAAAATTACTTGGACACCTGCATCGTCAACAGCAATGGGATATTTCGAGGTCACTGATACAGGTACTGCAGTTGCTAAGGGTAAAACTTGGGTTGAAATTATGCAAGCCTATAAAGACAACAAAATAATAGATGCAAAGGGTACTGACGAAAAATAATATCAAATATGCCACGCTGCAAGGCGTGGCATATTTTATTTTTACTTGGAATACACTATAAAATCACACTCCAGCGCCTTGACACTTTGTGGCGCAAATGCTAATATTAATACGATACAAATTATCTATGCAATTAAGGAGAAGCTGAATATGAATAAAAGTAAAAAAGGCTTTACATTAATAGAGCTTATAGTGGTGCTTGCCATTTTGGCGGTAATTGCGGCTATAGCTGTGCCTACTGCGTTTGGTGCTATAGATAAAGCGAAAATAGCGGCGGATACAGCCTCGATAGAGTCTTACAATTCGGCATTGCGCACTTATGCTTCAATATTGCAAATAGGTGATTATACAGATGCCGACAACACCTGCCTTAAAGCATTGGAAAGTGCCAATTTTGATAAAACGCTAAAGCCGCAAACAAATAACAAAATAGAGGTAAAAGCAGAGTATGAAGATGGCATTTTGCGGCTTGGAATAATAGATGTAGGCTATAAACCTTTAGTAAATACCAAGACATTATATGAACAAATAGTTTACAAGATAGGTACATTTTCTGTTTTGTCGTAGCCGATAATAAAAGAGATAAAATCACTCCGATTAGTGCATAATAGTATTAATTGGAGTGATTTTTTGTATCGATTTTTAAAAAAGCATCGCTGGGTGATATTGGCGGCAGGCGCTGCAATACAAGTGCTTACGGGTGTACCTGCCGCGTGGGGTGTGTTTAGAGCGGCTGTAGCTGCTCAATATCAATATGGGCAAAGCGCCAGTGTAACGATATTTAGCTTAACTATCGCGTTTTTTGGCATTGGATGCGTAATAGGCGGATATGTGCAGGATGCAAAAGGGCCGCGCGTAGCAGGGCTTATGGGTGCAGTGCTATTGAGCGCAGGATTTTGCACGGCGGCATTTTTGCCTGAGGCAAAGCCGTATTTATTTTATATTTGCTATTCTGTGCCTGTGGGGCTGGGGTGCGCGTTTTTGTATCCTGCGGTAATGAGTACCGCGCAAAAATGGTATGCCGATAAAAAAGGCCTCGCTACAGGCATAGTGGGCGGAGCTGTGGGCGCAAGCGGTGCGGTGCTTACTATTTGCGGACGTTTTTTAATAGATAATGTCGGCATAAGGTGGACACTTTTTATATTAGGGTGCGTAATGCTCGTAGTGTGCGGAATAGGTGCTGCAATATTGCAAAATCCCAAAGACGAGAAAATAAACGACGGCAAAGAAAAAAACTATACGGTTTTGCAAATGTTAAAAACACCGCAATATTATGAGCTGTTTGCAATAGCAAGCCTCGCTACACCGTCTGTACTTTTGTTTAGCCCCGTGATAGTGGAGCTTGCACAGCAGCGAGGATTATCCGAAAAAGCGGCGCTTCTTACAATAATTATAGGCTCTGTATTCTCGGCGGCAGGGCGGCTGTTAATGCCGTGGCTATCGGATAAAATAGGGCGCAGATACACCGATATGATTATTTTTGCTGTAATGGCGGCTTTGTCGCTATGGTTTATGAGCGCAAACGGAGTGCTGGTGATAATAGTATATAGCTTGCTCACGTTTTGTTATTCGGGCGAAGCGGCGGTACTGCCTGCTGCCGCAAGCGATTTGTTTGGCAAGCGCAGCGCAGGAGTATGCTACGGATTTGTGGCGCTCGGTATGAGCTTTGGCAGTGTGGGGTTTCCGTTTTTGGCGCATTGCATCGGCGGCGGAATAGCGCCGCATATAATAGCAGTAACAGCGGCATTGTGTGGGCTTTGCATATGCTTTATCATAAAGCCAACGCAGGGCAAAAGATTATAAACGTATTTAAAATACCTTTGCCAAAGTGCGCACGGCGCTCGTAAGCTCTGTTTCGTTTAATGCCGAATATCCAAGCACTAAAGTAAGCCGAGAGCGGTATGTATCGGCATTGTGATAATAAGACGAAAGCCCCGATACACGCACGCTTGCATCAAGCGCCGCTTTAATAAGCAGAGCTTCATTTTTATCTTTTAAAAAGTCTGGCGAAAAGCTTGCGAGCAAATGCAAGCCTGTATGCGCACCGCTTATTGTAACATTATCGCCAAATGCGCTTTGCAATTCACGCACCAACACATCTCTGCGCAAGCGGTACGCGCACCTCAGCCGATTTAGATGACGTGCAAAATGCCCGTCCTCTATAAATCTGCAAAGCGTTTGCTGCTCAAAGCGTGATACAGTGGAGGAATAAAAGCTAAATTCGCTGTTATATCGCGCTAAAAGGCTGTATGGCAGCACCATATAGCCTATGCGTATGCTAGGCGCAATGCTTTTGGAAAATGTGCCGATATACACAACCTTGTCGTTTAAATCAAGCCCCTGCAAAGACGGCACAGGGCGAGAATCGAAGCGAAATTCAGAATCGTAATCGTCCTCTATAAGGTAGCGGTCATCTTTAGCTTGCGCCCATTGCAGCAGCTCTTGCCGCCGCTTAATAGGCATAGTAATGCCGCTTGGGAACTGATGGCTCGGAGTAATATATGCGCATTTAGCACAGCTTGCCTGTAATGCATCAAACGATAATCCGCTTTTATCAAGCGGTAAATACACGGTATTTACTCCATTTGCACGTAAAACGCGCTCTGCACGCGTGTATCCCGGATCCTCTACGGCGATACTGCTATCGGCAAAAAAGCGTGCGAGCAGCGACAATAAATATTCAATACCTGCTCCTATTATTATTTGCTCACAGGAGCATACAGCGCCTCGATATTCGCGTAGATATGTGCAAATTACTTCTCTTAAATTAGCGTCTCCCTGCCGTTCGCCGTGGTTAAGAAGCTCGGGATGCGTATATAAAATATCGCGCTGTATACGCGACCATACTTTAAATGGAAATAAAGAGGTATCTATGCCCGAGGTAGTAAAATCGTATTTTACAGGCAAAGCAGGCGGCTTTTTACACGATACAATCGCCTTGCGCGCAGGAGCTATAGGCGCTGCAAGCGAGCAGGCATAAAAGCCGCTTTTGGCGCGCGCATTGGCATAACCCTCCGCTACCATCATTTGATACGCTGTATCTATGGTGTTTACGCTTACGGAAAGCTCCTCAGACAGCCGCCGCTTAGACGGCAGCTTATCTCCGCCCTTCACAGTGCCTTTGCGCATTTGCTCTATTATGGCGGTATATATTTGATAATATAGCGGAGTGCTGTTTGTGAAATTGATAATAATATTTTCCATTATTTCGCCTCCTGTTTCATCTGATACTATAAAACAAACACTATTTGGTTATTGCATAGGTATCACTATAGCATATAATGATAATAAAGCAAATAAAAAATATTTGCAAGAGGGAGTGGCGAAAATGAAAAACAAATTTGATGCGCGTATGATATGTATGGTGGGGCTGATGGCGGCACTGGTGTTTGTGGGTACTAATATCCGTATTAAAATACCTGTGGGAATGGACGGCACAATGCTGCATTTAGGCAATGTGTTTTGCTTGCTCGGAGGGTTATTGTTTGGCGGCATACCCGGTGGGCTTGCGGCAGGGCTAGGCTCCGGAATATTCGATTTACTTAGCGAGTATGCGCGTGAAGCGCCGATTACTTTTATAAACAAGTTTGCTATGGGCTTTGTGGCAGGAATGGTGGCAAACGGCGCTATGAAGGTGCGCGTTTATGGGAAAGCAAGAGCAATAATTGCGGCTGTAAGCGGCTCGCTCACTTATTGTGTATTGTATATAGTGAAAACTATATTGACACAGCGCTTTGTAAACGGCTTGCCGTGGGAAGGTGTATTGCCGATAGTGTATGTAAAATCGGTAGTTACTTTAACTAATGGGCTAATAGCGGTAGTGGTGAGTGTATTGCTATTGTGGGTGCTGCGCCCTGCATTGCAAAGAGCGCGATTGCTTCCAAAAGAGTAATAATACAAATTTTTATGCGTAAAACTGTAACATTGTACAAAAATGGTCATTGCTTTTCTATTGTAAAGCAATGGCTTTTTTGGTATAATTAAAGTGTTATAAATAAATATCAATATAAAGGAGGAGAAGCTTTGAACAAAAAACACAGCTCTCCCAAGCTCGACATTAAAAAGCTTTTTAAAAATGCTAAACCGATGGACTATTTTTTAATAGGCGGTATAGCGCTGCTGACTGTAACTATAGTGACGATAACTGTGGTGCTGATAAATCAATTTTCACAGCCTGTATCTGCACAAAGTACATCGCTATCTGAAATTACTGCATCTGTAATTGCCGAAAACAAAAATTACGACAAAGACAAGGATAAAATAGATGTAAAAGAGTATAACGGCACAGTGCTTGAGGAAACTAAAGAAGAAGGCACAGATTACACCAAAGGAACATTGTTTATAGGCGATTCCAATACTGTGCGCTCAATGTCGTACGGGCAAACTACGCTCGACAATAACGTAGCGGCAGTATCTATGGGTATTCAGCACGTAACAAGTAAACCAATTGTGTATTTTAAGGGTATGAATGATCCTGTTACTGTGCCGAAGGCTGTATCTATTATTCAGCCGCAGAGAATAATCATTACTTATGGCACTAATAACACCATAGGCTGGTCGGCTGAAACCTTCGTGGACGAATACAAAAAGGCGCTTGATGCTATTGTAAAGGCATATCCATATGCCGATATTATTATCAATGCAATACCGCCTATTGATATTCAGCGCGAAAATATGCAGATTACAATGAAAACAATAGACAGCTTTAATGCGGCGCTTGCGAAGCTTGCCAAAAAAGAGGGCTATAAGTTTTTAAACAGCGCGGAAGCTTTAAAGGACGAAAAAACAGGGTATGCCAAAGCGGATTTTACTATTTCGGACGGTATACATCTTAATAAAAAAGGCAACGAAGCTTGGTTTAAATATGTGCGCACGCATAGCTTTGTTACCGAAGATAAGCGCCCAAAGCCGCTGAAAACAGTACCCGGACGTAAAGAGACACCACCCGATATTATCACCGAGGATCCACTGGCGATACGCGGTGAAAAGGCAAAAGGCATTAAAATAATATTCAGTGCTGCCGAGGGCGGCAGTATAGAAGGCAGTAAAGAGCAAAACGTGAAATCTGGCGTAGCTTGTACCACTGTGAAAGCTGTGCCAAGTGCAGGATATATGTTTACAGGCTGGGCGTGCAGCGTAGGCAGTATCAACGATGTAAAAGCGCCATCACTCACGTTTACAGTGCCTATCGGTGTCACAGATAAAGAAATAAGCGTATCGGCAAGCTTTAAAAAAGCAGGTATGTTTATAGTGAACTCAGGCGGAAGCGAAATTACTTCTTTATCATTAAATATAGGAGAAAGCTACGCTATAGGAGCTGCATTTAAAGAGGGATATATCGGCAATAAAGCTGTCACCTTTACAAGCGCCTCACCGAATGTGGTGTCTGTATCAGGCGGCACACTTACGGCAGTATCTGAAGGCACAGCTAAAATTACCGCATATTCCGAGGGGAATGTACTTTCTGCATCTATTGATGTAAAAGTAATGAAAAAAGTATCCACTCTTGCGGACTTTACGTTAAATCACACTTCACTTACATTAAATAAAGGTGATGTAAAGCAGCTGGTGATATCCACGGTTACTCCTGCCGATGTAATTATCAAAAACAAATCTTTTTCAAGTGATAATTCGGCAGTAGCCTCAGTAGATGCAAATGGAAATATTACCGTTGTGGGATACGGAAGTGCTATTATCACTTGTACGGCAGATGGTATATCGCACACTTGCACAGTGACGGCAAATGCACCTACACCTCCTCCACCGCCGCCGGATTCATCGTCTACCCCTACACCACCGCCTCCCCCACCTGTGGATTCATCGTCTACCCCAACACCAACACCACCTCCTACTCCGCCGGTGGATTCTTCCAGTATTGCGCCATAATGCAAATCAGCTTAAAATAAATGTATAAATATCCCTCTTGTTACAGATACTATTATCAAGTAACGGGAGGGATATTTTTATGAAAGCTACAGGAATAGTGCGCAGAATTGATGATCTCGGACGTGTGGTAATACCTAAAGAGATACGTCGCACGCAAATGATAAGAGTAGGCGACCCATTAGAAATATTTGTAAGTGATGCAGGCGAAGTGATATTTAAAAAATACAGCCATTTAAAAGAGCTTCATTCTTTGGCGCAAAAATGTGCGGAGGTGCTAAGCAAGGCAACGGGGCTGCAAACGGCAATATCCGACAGAGACCATATCGTGGCGGCAAGCCCATTAAAGCTGATAGGGCAAGAGACAACAGAGAGCTATAGCAGGGTGGTGGGCGCGCGCATACCGTTTACCTCGGGAGTGCAAGAGCCGATAAAGCTTACTAAAGATGCTGATGATTACGCATATGCGATAGTGCCTATATTGTGTCAGGGGGATTTAATCGGCAGCGCTTCGTATATCTCGGATAAACGCAGGGCAAAAACCGACGAAGCGGATATGCGCAGCTTACAGATGACGGCAGCACTGATATCACGACAATTAGAAGAATAGTGTATTTAGCAAGAAGCTTTTACAGCTTCTTGCTATTGCTTTGTATAGCCGTTATAATAAAGGTAAAACAATATAAGGAGACAGCAGATGAAACTGATATCTTGGAACGTAAATGGATTTCGCTCTGTGCTTACAAAGGGATTTGGCGAAGCATTTGAGCAATTAAATGCCGATATATTTTGCTTACAGGAAACTAAAATGCAGCCCGGGCAAGCAAGCTTTGAGCCTGAGGGGTATTATCAATATTGGAACTCGGCAGAGAAAAAAGGCTATTCGGGTACAGCGGTATTTACGAAAGTAAAGCCGATAAGCGCAGTGTTTGGCATAGATGCCGAGGAGCATAGCCACGAGGGGCGCGCAATCACGCTGGAATATGATAATTTTTACTTAGTAAATGTGTATACACCAAATAGCCAAGCAGAGCTTACAAGGCTAAGCTATCGCTGCACCTGGGAGGACGAGCTGCGCAATTATTTATGCCGTCTTAATGCTGTAAAGCCTGTGATTTATTGCGGAGACTTAAATGTGGCGCACAATGATATCGACCTTAAAAACCCAAAGCCGAACAGAGGCTGCGCAGGCTTTACAGATGAAGAGCGAAATAAGCTGCAAGCTCTTTTGGACAGCGGATTTAAAGACAGCTTTCGCGTACTTTATCCCGATAAACCGTCTTGCTATAGCTGGTGGAGCTATATGCGCAATGCTCGCGCAAATAACGCAGGGTGGCGCATAGATTATTTTATAGTGTCGGATATTTTGGCACAAAAAATAGCCGAAGCCGATATCTATACAGATATATTCGGCTCCGACCATTGCCCTGTAGGGCTTACGGTTAATATTTAAAATAATATTATTCGCAGTATTTTGCAGATAAAAATTCAAAGCATTTGCGAAGTGGCTTATACAATATTATCATCGCAAGCGTGTTGCCTACGCAATGCGCAATGTCGAACGGAATACCGTTAAACCAATAGCTGACGGCGGCATAAAATCCGCCTGCAAACAGCGAAGGAATAGCGCATAGCGCGCCAAAGCACAGCCCAAATGCGCCCGAAAATACACACCAAGCGATATGAGATTTTACATTGCGCATAAGATAGGTAAGTAACACAAGCAGCGCCCAAATGTATATCCAGCTAAACCACCATATACCAAAGCCATATAATATTCCTTCCAGCAGCACAAATGCACTGACAGCGCATAATGTAAGCCGAGGCTTAAAGCATAATGTATATAGTATTATCAGCAAAGTGACAAGCTCAATATTAGGTAAAGATGCTAACATTACCTGCGCTGTAAGCAGTATTGCAGTAAGCAGTGCCGAGATAGCTAAACGCTTTGCTTTCATTTTAGTAAGTAGACAAAGTTAGCTCAAATTTGTCCTTGTCGGCGATAGGAGTGGTGTCTGCACCTGTGTTTACCATTTCTCCGTCTTTTGTTACGCACCACCACTCTTTTTTAGCGGCATCGGCTGTAACACCGTTTACAGTGGTGATAAATAGACCGTACTCGCCCATTTCACCCTCAACGAGCTTTTCATTCAGCAGTGCTTCACCAAGCATTTCGGCATCGGTTTTAACAATAAAATCTGTGGCGCTTTTGTCTGCAAGCACTACGCTTACTGCTATGGTTTTATTGCCGACAGTGCCTTTTGGCCCCCATATCATATAAGCGCCGCCAAGCAATATTACAGCCGCTACTAATGCCGATATGGCAATAATTATTTTTTTGCTGAGTTTTTTCTTTTCCATTATTATTCCTCTTTTTATTATATTACAAACAAAAGGCAGCACTCACAATATGAGCGCTGCCTTAATCTTAGATATTAAAGCGCATTCATTCTCGTGAATAGCGTGATTTTAAGTGTACTCGGTAATCTGACTTATCGCAAAAATGCGCTTCACAGTGGCGGAACCGTGCAGGCTTATACCCTGCTTCCCCGATGTTGTACACCTATTTTATTCGTTGCATTTATAATACCACGTTAATAAAGATATGGCAAATATATTTTTGTCTGCACTTGCAAAATGATATATAAAAAGAATATAATTAGCTCTTGTGATACTAAAGGAGGCATAACAAATGGCAGATATGACAGATATGACCTGCGGCGAGCCAAGTGCTTTATTGCGCCGTTTTACATTGCCAATGCTCGGCAGTGTGATTTTTCAGCAATTATATAATATTACAGACAGTGTGGTGGCAGGTAAATTTGCAGGGGTAGATGCTCTTGCGGCGGTGGGCGCATCGTATCCTATTACAATGATTTTTATGGCAATAGCCACGGGATATAATATAGGAGTTTCGGTAATAATAAGCAGGCTTTTTGGCGCGCGTGACATAAAGGCTTTAAGAAGCTCCGTTTCAACGGCTTTTATAGCTATGTTTACAGGGGTAGCGGTACTTACACCTGTGGGATTATTCACTGCAAGCCTTATGCTGCGTGCGCTTGGCACACCGGAAAATATAATGAAAGATGCCGCTGTTTATCTTAATATTTATATAATGGGGCTAGTATTTTTATGCCTTTATAATATTTGTACAGGCATATTTACAGCGCTCGGCGACAGTAAAACACCGCTTTATTTTTTGATAGGCTCTTCCCTTGCGAATATCGGTATGGATATTTTATTTGTAGCTGCGTTTAATATGGGTGTATCGGGTGTAGCCTGGGCCACTTTTATATGTCAGGGTGCAGCCTCACTTTTGGCAGCAATAAGCCTTGCAAAGCGTATGCGCACATTAAAATGCGAAGAAAAATACTCGCGGTTTTCCAAAAAACAATTGCAAAACATAATGTACATAGCAATCCCGAGTATCTTGCAGCAAAGCTTTATATCGGTAGGCGGATTATTTATTCAGCGCCTTGTAAACGGATTTGGCTCGGACGTAGTGGCAGGATATGCGGCGGCTGTAAAGCTAAACACCTTTGCTATAAACGGATTTAGCACGCTAGGAAATAGTTTATCCGCCTTTACATCGCAAAACATTGGCGCAAAGCAGGTAAAACGAGTGGAAAAAGGCTTTAGAGCAGGTATCGGTATGGCGCTTTTAATAGCGCTTCCGTTTGTATTAATATACTTTTTTGCTGGCAATGCGATGATGAATATTTTTATGGATAAAACGGCAGGCGCAGGCGCTATGGCAGTAGGAATGGAATTTCTTAAAATAGTGTCTCCGTTTTATCTGCTTATCTGCGTAAAGCTTATGGCAGATGGGGTGCTGCGTGGCTCGGGAGCTATGCGCCCGTTTATGATAGCTACGTTTGCAGATTTGATATTGCGCGTAATACTGGCTTTTATTTTGGCAAATACCAATCTCGGAGCTACGGGAATATGGCTATCTTGGCCTTTAGGGTGGATAATTGCAACAGGCATTACGGTAGTGTTTTACAAAAGAGGCAGCTGGAAACCAAAAGAATAAATACAAAACAAGGCAGCCATATTTTAATGGCTGCCTTGTAAAATAAATACCGATTTAATTAAATCAGCATTTATTTAAATCGGTATTTATTAATGCTGATTTTTGCAGCTTTGTCATTTTCTTGATGGCAAGCTCTCTTTTAAGCGCTTCGCTTTTAGTGGCAAGCTGCTCTTTATATACTAGCTTTACAGGCAAGCGCGAGCGTGTGTATTTAGCGCCTTTACCGCTATTATGTGTGATAAGGCGCTTTTCGATATCCGTGGTCCAGCCTGTGTATAATGTGCCGTCGGAGCATTGCATTATATACACATAATTCATCGAGCGCTCATCGCCTTTTGGCAAGCGGATTTCACATCATCAAGGGTATTGCCTGTGATAAGAAAACGGCCTGCGTGGCAAAATAACAAGCCGTCTATTTCGCTTACGGCTTGCAGCTCACTGTTTTCTTTGCCTGCCCATTCCTCGGGAAACGGACAGCGCAAGGCTTTAGAAGCGAAGCTTTCTTGCACGCACTGCGCACAATATCCACCGCGCTGTGAAGGGTAAATAACAAATAAAATTTCCTTATGTGGGATAATAGTGGATTTCCAGGGCGCATAGCAATCTAAAATAATTGTGCCGTCAACGCTTATTTTATAAGCATCCTCCACTATTGTTTTGGCGCGTAAAATGGCATTTGTAGCTTTGAGCTTTTGGTGCAGCATTTCTTTGGCAAGGCTTACAGCTCGTGCAAAACAGGCATCGGGATTAAGGCTCTCGTCCCAAGAGGGATTAAATGCGCTTATCACGCTTGCCAGCTGATTGCCGCAGCCTGTGTTGTCATCAAGGTCTAGCGGTGCAATAAAATGCTCGTCGAAGCGCAGCACTTCATCGGCAGGCAAAAACTCTGCGCCAAGCGCGCGCCACAATAGCCCAAATGCAGCATATTTAATGCCATTTGAGCGCACAGGAGAGCTTGATGAATGATGGTCAAATTCGCCGCCGCCAATGTCAAATACAAGTCCGTTATAATTTTCGGGAACGGTAAACCCACGCTCTATTTTTATTTTAGGATTACATAATTGCAGCAAAGCCGCACTAAATACATCATCTGCGTGGAAACGTCCGCCGTGAGTAAAAGCGATATCGGGTATAATCAAATTGTCACCTTTTTTCTAAATTCTTCTTTTTCACTGTAATAGCATACCATAATTAAGATAAATTTGGTAGTATAATTTAGCGAAGTTTGTTTCGCATAAGATGTAGAAATATGGTATAATAACCTCAAAGATTGAAACATTCAAAACCACAGAAGTGGTTTTGTTGTGGCGCAGCTAAAGCTGCGGTTATGTTATAATAACCTAAAAGGTGGCTTGCAG
>JAVWEG010000026.1:0-27562 GCA_036641735.1 Oscillospiraceae bacterium | reverse complement strand
CTTGTATTTCTACTAAGAACATCGCGTTGGGCATGGCCTCAACTACGACACCTTCCACTTCTATTACGTCTTCTTTGGACAAGCTTCTACCCTCCTCACAGAGCTGTTGCCGCTAATTGCGGCTAAAGTTCTTTTGAGCAATTTGTCGGATGCGAGGTAATCCTCGCGTGGTTCCCCTGTACAAAGTACAAGGTGCTTTATATTTTTGCGTTTTGGTGCTTCAATGCGATATTGCTTGCCGTTGGCGATGTGAACATAGCCATCTTGCTCACTTACCACAATATAAAGCCCTTTATCGCGCCCCGCCACAGAATAGACAAGTGCGCCTTTTGCAAGGCTCATATATGTCCCTCTCTTGGCAAAGTAAGAATTTCAGGTCCGTTTGGTGTAATGGCTACTGAATGTTCAAAATGAGCAGACAAAGCGCCGTCCACCGTTTTTACCGTCCATCCATCGGACATCGTTTTTACCACATAGCCTTTTTCGTTTACCATCGGCTCTATGGCAATTGTCATTCCGCTTACAAGGCGAGCGCCGCGTCCCTCTGTACCAAAATTAGGTACTTCAGGCTCCTCGTGCAATGCCTTGCCTACTCCGTGCCCCACAAATGTGCGGACTACTGAATATCCGTTTGCCTCTACATAGGTTTGTACCGCGTTACCGATATCCCCTACTCGAGCGCCGCATTGTGCAGCATTTATGCCAAGCTTCAATGACTCTTTAGTGACGTCCATAAGCTTTTGCGCCTGCTGTGATATTTCTCCGCAAGGAAAAGTAGCTGCGTTGTCTCCGTTAAAGCCGTTTATTGAAGCTCCCACGTCTATACTTACGATATCTCCCTCTTTAAGCACAATGCTCTTAGATGGAATACCGTGAATAACAACATCGTTTACCGAGATACACGCAGAACCCGGAAAACCACCATAACCTTTAAAGTTTGGCTTCGCGCCCTGACTTACGATATAGTCATAAACAACTTTATCAATATAAGCCGTGCTAACACCGGGCTTCACCGCTCTGCCTGCCAATATCAGCACTTCTGCTGATATCTGACACGCAAGACGCATTTGCTCTATTTCTTTTGCTGTTTTTACTTGAATCAATTGTTTGCCTCCAGAGCGCTTAGGAGATGCTGTGTCGTAGCTTCGACCTCAGCTTGCCCCTGCACTTTCACAAGCTTACCTTTTGCCGTGTAGTAATCTACAAGCGGCTCTGTCAGTTCGTGATACACGCGTAAACGCTCTAATATTGTGGCAGGTTCATCGTCCTTTCGGATAATGAGCGTACCTTTGCAGCGGTCACATATTTCAGGCATAGCGGACGGCTTGTGAATGGTGTGATATGACGCGCCGCACAAGGAGCATACTCTGCGCCCTGATAAACGCTGCATTATCACTTCATCACTTACCTCTATGTCCACTACTTTGTCTATCTCAATACCTAAGGTCTCAAGAGCCTGTGCCTGTGCAACCGTGCGTGGAACACCATCTAGGATAAATCCGTTTTTGCAATCATCGCTAGACAGACGCTCCTTAATGATTTGAATAATTACATCATCGGGAACAAGGGCACCTGAATCGATGTAGCCTTTAGCCTTTACACCCATCTCTGTATTATTCTTTACCGCTTCACGGATAATGTTACCCGTACTTATAGCTGGAATATTGAATTTGTCACAGACAATCTCTGCCTGTGTACCCTTGCCGGCGCCCGGAGCGCCCAAAAGAATTAACTTCACAGTTTCTTTCCCCTTTCAATATGTTTATTCGAGGAAGCCTTTATGATGGCGCATCAACATATAAGATTCAAGGCTGCGAGAAGTATCAAGAGCCACGCCCACCAAGATGAGCAAGGAAGTACCGCCCAGTGCAAGGCCCTGCATATTAGGAATGTTTGCAAGCGCTATCGGGAGAATGGCAACTACAGCGAGGAACATAGCACCGATAAAGGTGATTTTTCCGAGAACCTTCGTGATGAAGTCGCTTGTCGGCTTGCCCGGACGATAGCCCGGAATAGTGCCGTTGTTGCCACGCAGATTATTGGCAATTTCCACTGGGTTATATTGGATAGCCACGTAGAAATAGTTAAATCCGATAATCAAAATGAGATATATTGCCGCATACAAGAACCCTGTGGTGCTGAACATTCTGAAGAATGCAGTCCAGTTAGGATGATCTATTGGGCTTAGGTTTAATAAGCCGCCTATTGTACCCGGAATACTGATAAGTGCTGATGCGAAGATAACCGGCATAACACCGCTCATATTTACCTTGATAGGAATATGTGTGCTTTGTCCGCCCATCATCTTGCGCCCTACCACTACTTTGGCATACTGTACAGGAATACGGCGCTCTGCGGCATTAAGAATAACCACAAATACTATTACTACTACTGCCAGTATTGCTATAAATGGTATGAAGAAAAAGTTTTTCGTGTCGCCTGCTACGCCTAAATCCCAAAAGTTTTTTACGGCGGTAGCTACAGAGCTAAATCTTGATACAATGCCGGCAAATATAAGAATAGAAATACCGTTGCCGATACCCTTTATATCTATCTGCTCGCCTAGCCACTGAATAAGCATAGAGCCTGCTGTAAACGCAAGTACAATAACTACTGCGGCAAATATGCCGGAGAAGCCTTCTGTATACATAAGTGCGTTTTGCCCACGAAGTAAGAAATAATATCCGATTGCAAGTGCCACTGCAATACCTGCGCCTGCATAGCGAGTAATTTTGGTAATCTTGCGACGACCTGACTCGCCCTCTTTACTAAGACGCTCAAGAGCCGGAATGGCTACTGTGAGCAGCTGAATAATGATAGAAGCGTTAATATACGGTGTTACACTTAGTGCAAACAGAGTGGATTTACCGAACGAACCGCCCGTAAGCATATCGAGATAACCGAGAAATCCGCCTGCTTGAGACATAAATGACTGTAATGCACCCGCTGCCACAAATGGCACCGGCACAGCACTGCCAAAGCGGAAAATTACGAGTATGAGCAAGGTGTATAGTATTTTTTTGCGCAGCTCTTGAATCTTCCAAGCATTGCGAAATGTATCAAACACCTTAAATCACCTCGGCCTTTCCGCCCGCTATCTCAATCGACTCCTTAGCCTTTGCTGTGAAAGCGTTAAGTTTAACCGTAACAGCCTTAGTTAGCTTGCCATTGGCAAGTACCTTTACGCCATCGTGGTTTTTCTTGATAAGTCCTTTTTCGCTAAGTGCTTTCTCGTCAATTACTGCGTTTGCGTCAAACTTGTCTAAGTCGCTAAGAGTAACTGTAGCATAGACTGTAGCGAAAATATTGGTGAAACCGCGCTTAGGTAAGCGTCTTTGTAAAGGCATTTGTCCGCCTTCAAATCCGGCTTTCTTTGCGCCTGAGCGAGCTTTCTGACCTTTGTGTCCGAAACCTGCTGTTTTGCCGTTACCGGAAGCTGCTCCGCGTCCCTTACGTTTTGCGGCCTTGCTTGCCCCTACGGCTGGCTTTAAATCCTGAAGCATCATTATGAATGCACCTCCTTGCTTTTACGCATTGGTCACTTCAACCATATGAGAAATTTTTGCGAGCTTGCCTCTTGTCGCCTCATTATCAGGCTGCACAGTTGTGTCGCCGATTTTGTGAAGCCCGAAGCTCTTTGCTGTGGCAATTTGTTTGTCTAAACGTCCTACAAAGCTGCGAGCAAGCTTAATTTTAAGACCTGTAGTTGCAGTTTTCTTTGCCGGAGTTTTTTTGTCTGCTGCTTTTGCTGCTGCTTTTGCTGCTGCTTTTGCAGGAGCTTTCTTTTCGGCAGCAGCCTTTGCAGGAGCCTTCTTAGCAGGAGCTTTTTCGGCAGCAGGCTTCTTTGGTGCTGCTTTTTTCACTGCTGTATCTTTTTCGGCTACCGCTTTTTTTGCTGTAGCTGCCTTTGCGGTAGCTGCTTTAGCGGGTGCTTTCTTTGCTGCCGTAGCTTCTGCTGCGGCTACTATTTTTTCATCTGCCATTTTAAAAAGCCTCCTAGCCTAAAATTTCTTTTACGGTCTTACCGCGCTTCGCTGCGACATGCTCTACATCTTCAAGCGAGCATAATCCATTGATAGTAGCAGTAACAACGTTGCAAGGATTGTTGGTGCGCTGGCATTTAGTACGAATATCTTTAATGCCCGCAACCTCGATAACCGCACGTACAGCGCCGCCGGCAATAACGCCGGTACCTGCTGCCGCCGGACGTAGCAATACGCGGCCTGCGCCGAATACGCCAACTGTCTCGTGAGGAATAGTGGTACCTTTCATTGCAATGCGATGAAGGTTTTTCTTAGCATCCTCAATGCCCTTGCGTATAGACTCAGGCACCTCGCCCGCTTTTCCAAGTCCAAATCCTACTACACCGTGGCCGTCACCGACTACCACAAGAGCAGAAAACTTGAATATACGGCCGCCCTTTACGGTTTTGGATACGCGGTTGATTGTAACAACCTTTTCCTGTAAGTCTAAAGTAGACGCGTCAATTATTTCCATTTGTATCCTCCTTACAGCTCGAGGCCGCCCTCTCGGGCACCCTCAGCCAAAGCTTTTACACGGCCGTGATATACAAAGCCGCCACGGTCATATACCGCTTTGGTGATGCCCTTTGCAATAGCCTTTGCAGCTACTGCCTTGCCCACCTTGTTTGCTGCTTCAATGTTTCCGCCGAAGCCTTCAAAATCTTTATCCATGCTGGACGCTGCCACAAGTGTAACACCTGCTACATCGTCTATAAGCTGTGCATAAATATGTTTGGAGGAACGAAACACATCGAGACGCGGGTACGCTGCCGTACCGGATATTTTACCGCGAACGCGGCGATGTCTACGTAGACGAGCCACGTTTTTATCGGGTTTATTAACCATTGTCTTTCACTCCTTCTATTATTTAGCGCCCTTGCCGGCCTTACCCTCTTTATGGATAACATACTCACCCACATAGCGGATACCCTTGCCCTTATAAGGCTCAGGCGGACGTTTTTCGCGGATTTCCGCGGCAAACTGGCCAACACGTTGCTTATCGATACCATTGACAATAATTTTGTTTGGATCCGGCACTTCAATGGTGATGCCGTTGTCCTCAGGTACTATTACCTGATGCGAATAACCGAGGTTCATCACAAGGTTAGTACCTTGCTTTGCTACACGGTAGCCTACACCTTGAATTTCCAGCTCTTTTTTGTAGCCATTAGTAACGCCTTCTACCATATTTGCCACCATTGTGCGCGACAAACCGTGCAGACTGCGAGCTTGCTTGCTGTCATTTGGTCGGGTCACTATTATTTCGCCATTTTCAATGCTAACGTGCATTAAAGAATGAAGCGTGGAATTCAGTGTGCCCTTAGGACCCTTTACAGTAACGTTGTTGCCATCTATTGTTACTTCAACGCCTGCAGGAATGACGATGGGTTTTCTTCCTATTCTCGACATTGTCTTATCCCTTTCTTACCATACAAAGGCTAGAACTTCGCCGCCGACGTTGCTTACACGTGCGGCTTTGTCTGTCATTACGCCCTTAGATGTGGATATAATTGCTATACCAAGACCTTTTAATACCTTAGGCATATCTTCACGGTTTGTGTAGATACGTAGCCCCGGCTTCGATACGCGGCGAAGTCCTGAAATTACAGGTGCGCCGTTGTCTTGATACTTTAGTGTTACGCGGATAACGCCCTGCTTATCGTCTTCGATAAGCTGTACGCCCTTCACATAGCCCTCGTCTAATAAAATATTGGCAATTGCCTTTTTTAAATTAGATGCAGGAATGTCCACAGAAGGGTGTTTGGCAGTGCTGGCATTGCGGATTCGTGTGAGCAAGTCCGCGATTGGATCTGTAGTTTGCATATGCCACTAACCTCCTTATAATTGTGTTGTTATTTCTACCAGCTTGCTTTTCTTACGCCCGGGATTTCTCCCTTATATGCAAGCTCACGGAAGCAAATACGGCATACGCCGAACTTACGCAAATACCCGTGGGGTCTGCCGCAGATTTTGCAGCGATTGTAGGCACGGCTCGAAAACTTCGGTGCCGCTGCCTGACGGTTTTTTAAACTTGTTTTAGCCAAATCTTAAGCCTCCCTTTAGTTTGCGAACGGAGCGCCGAGAGCCTTTAACAGCTCCTTTGCTTCTTCGTCAGTTTTAGCGGTGGTAACAAAGGCTATATCCATACCACGGATAGCGTCTATCTTATCGTAGTCGATTTCCGGAAATATCAACTGCTCTTTGATGCCGCAGCTGTAGTTACCGCGTCCGTCGAAGGAATTGCCATTGATACCGCGGAAATCACGCACGCGAGGTAAAGCCACGCTGAAAAAGCGGTCTACGAACTCGTACATACGCTCGCCGCGCAAAGTAACCTTTGCGCCTATTGGCATACCTTCACGCAGCTTAAAGTTAGCTACGCTCTTCTTAGCATTACATACTATAGGCTTTTGACCTGTAATCTGCGCTAAATCAGCCAATATTGCGTCCATTATCTTGGGATTGTCTCTCGCCTCGCCGCAGCCGACATTGATAACTACTTTGTCAAGCTTCGGAAGCTGCATAACACTCTTGTAGCCGAATTTCTTCATAAGAGCAGGAGCAACTGTTTCTTTGTATTGTTCTTTTAATCTTGCCATTTTTGTTTACTCCCTTTCTTTAAAATTCTGCGCTGCATTTTTTGCATACGCGTACTTTTTTGCCATCCTTAATTACGTGTCCAACGCGTGTGGCCTTGCCGCATTTTGGACATACCGGCATTACCTTAGACGCGTATAAAGCGCCCTCAGCCTTCACAATGCCGCCCTGCTCGCCTTGACGGCGTGGCTTGACGTGCTTTGTTACCATATTGCGGCCCTCAACGATGACCTTGCCCTCCTTAGGGCTCGTTTGCAACACCTTGCCGGAGTTGCCACGGTCTTTACCGCTGATTACCATTACAGTATCGCCGGTTTTAACATGAAGCTTTGTCATTTTTAAAACCTCCTTACAGCGATTCCGGAGCAAGGCTTACGATTTTTAGGTAGCCTGAGTCACGCAATTCGCGTGCCACCGGTCCAAAAATACGAGTGCCCCTCGGGTTTTTGTCGTCACGGATAATTACAGCCGCGTTCTCATCGAAGCGGATATAAGAGCCGTCTTCACGGCGCATAGCGTCTTTGGTGCGTACTACCACAGCCTTGACTACCTCGCCTTTTTTAATATTGCCATTTGGTGTGACTTTCTTTACGGAAGCCACTATAACATCGCCTATACCGGCGTATCTCTTTCTCGAACCACCCAGCACACGGATACACATAATTTCTTTGGCACCTGTGTTGTCGGCCACTTTGAGATAGCTCTGCATCTGAACCATAGTCAGAACCCTCCTTTCAAAGTAAAGGCTATTTCGCCTTATCTAGTATTTTGACAAGTCTCCAGCGCTTGTCAGCGCTCAGAGGGCGAGTCTCCATAATCAACACACGATCTCCAATGCCGCACTCGTTATTCTCGTCGTGAGCTTTAAACTTCACTGTGCGCTTCATTATCTTCTTATACAGAGGGTGCTGTACGCTGTCTTTCACAGCTACAACAACGGTTTTATCCATTTTGTCGGATACGACCGTGCCGACACGGGTTTTTCTCAAATTGCGTTCCATATCTTTCCTCCCTCTCTTAATGTGCGTTTTTAAGCTCAAGGGCGTGTAGTATTGTCTTTACACGCGCAATGTCTTTTTTAACGGTGTCTATGCGAACAGGGTTCTCTAGCTGGTTGATGGCATGCTGAAAGCGGAGATTAAAAAGTTCTTCTTTAAGCTCTACCAGCTTCTTATTCAGCTCTGCACTTGACATATCGCGAAGCTCTGATGCTTTCATTATTGCTCATCCTCCAATCCGTCCCGCTTAACAAATTTGCACTTCACGGGAAGCTTATGTGCTGCAAGGCGAAGCGCCTCACGTGCTGTCTCTTCGTCGACGTCCGCAAGCTCAAATAGCACGCGGCCCGGCTTTACTACTGCTACCCAGTACTCAGGGCTGCCTTTACCTGAACCCATTCGAGTTTCGGCTGGCTTCTCTGTAACCGGCTTGTCTGGGAAAATCTTTATCCACACCTTGCCGCCACGTTTGATAAAACGTGTCATAGCAATACGAGCGGCTTCGATTTGATTAGACGATATCCAAGATGGCTCTAAGGCAACAAGGCCATAATCGCCCTGAGATACCGTATTACCGCGCATAGCCTTGCCTGTCATACGACCGCGATGGACTCTGCGGTATTTTACGCGCTTAGGCAATAACATTATTTGTTGCCTCCTTCTTTACGAGCCTGTGGCTTAGCGCCCTTAAGCACTTCGCCTTTGTATACCCATACTTTAACACCGATTTTGCCGTATGTGGTATTTGCTTCGGCAAAACCATAGTCAATGTCTGCTCTAATTGTTTGCAGTGGAATGGTACCCTCGTGATAATGCTCACTGCGAGCAATATCAGCACCGCCTAAGCGTCCGCCAACCTGCGTTTTGATGCCCTTTGCGCCAAGACGCATTGCACGTCCCATACAAAGTTTCATCGCACGACGGAAGGAAGTACGGCGCTCTAGCTGGCCTGCAATGTTTTCTGCTACGAGTGTAGCATTAACATCAGGGCTTTTTACCTCTACGATATTAACTGTAGCACTTTTACCGTGTGCCAGCTTCTCTATCTGTAGACGTAGCTTTTCAATGCCTTCTCCGCCGCGGCCGATAACCATACCCGGCTTTGCGCAGTGGATACTTACCTTTACCATAGGAGCGCGCGTCTCGTTATTAACGGTACGCTCAATCTCTATTTTAGGAACACCGGCTAAATAAAGCTGCTTTTTCAGCACCTTGCGGATATTGTAATCTTCCACAATGGTATCGCCAAATTCGCGCTTGGATGTAAACCAGCGGCTATCCCAGTCTTTGATTACGCCTACGCGAAATCCGTTTGGATTGATTTTCTGTCCCATCTCGTTTACCTCCTATCCTTCTATTTCTTTAAGAACAACTGTGATATGGCTTGTTCTCTTTAGTATTCTAAACGCACGGCCCTGTGCGCGAGGACGCATTCTCTTGAGCGTTGGCCCAGGAGTAACGAATACCTCTGAAACGTACAAATTGTTTTTATCCATATTGTGATTTGCATCCGCATTGGCTGCAGCAGATTTCACCAGCTTGTAAAGGAGCTCAGAGGCGGCCTTCGGGGTGTACTGCAAAATAGCCAGCGCTTTGTCAAGGGGCTGATTGCGTATTAAATCGCAAACGATTGTTACCTTGCGCGGCGCGATGCGGGCGTATCTAAGATGTGCCCTTGCTTCCATTGTAATCCTCTCCTCTTCCTTTAATTACCGGTGCTCTTAGAGCCCGAATGTCCCTTAAATGTGCGGGTTGGGGCAAACTCGCCCAGCTTATGACCCACCATATCCTCGGTGACGTATACAGGCACGTGCTTGCGTCCGTCGTGCACTGCGAAGGTGTGACCTACAAAATCAGGGAAAATCGTAGAGGAGCGGCTCCAGGTCTTGAGCACTCTCTTCTCGCCTGCCGCGTTCATCTCTTTTACGCGTTTTAACAGTACAGGCTGTACGAAAGGTCCTTTTTTAATACTTCTACCCATGTTTGCTCTCCTCTCTTAATCGTTAGCACGCTTGACAATAAACTTGTCAGAGCGGTTATGATGCTTACGTGTTTTGTAGCCCATTGTCGGCTTGCCCCACGGTGTAACAGGACTTGGACGTCCAACAGGAGCCTTGCCCTCGCCGCCGCCGTGCGGATGGTCGCACGGGTTCATTACAGAACCACGTACAGCAGGACGCCAGCCCATATGACGGCGCTTGCCTGCTTTGCCGAGATTTACGTTTTCGTGGTCTACATTGCCTACTTGGCCGATTGTAGCTACACAGTTTATCGGTACATTGCGCATCTCACCTGACGGCAGACGCACTAGAGCATATTTGCCCTCTCTTGCCATTAATTGCGCCATATTACCTGCACTGCGCACAAGCTGTGCGCCCTTGCCTGGATAAAGCTCAACATTATGCACGATAGTACCTACAGGAATGTTGGCAAAAGGCAGGCAGTTGCCCGGCTTAATGTCTGCATTCACGCCGCTCATTATCACATCTCCAACAGACAAGCCGTCCGGAGCGATGATGTAGCGCTTTTCGCCGTCCTCGTAAGTTACAAGTGCGATATGCGCTGAACGGTTAGGATCGTACTCAAGACTTGTTACTGTGGCAGGCATATCTATCTTGTCACGCTTGAAGTCTATTACACGATACTTGGTACGATTGCCGCCGCCGTGATGGCGAACAGTAATGCGTCCGGTATTGTTGCGTCCTGCGGAGTGCTTCATTGGCTCTAGCAAGCTTCTCTCAGGGGCAACCTTGGACAGTCCCGAGTAATCCGTGACCGTCATACCACGACGGCCAGGGGTAGTCGGTTTATACTTTTTGATAGCCATTAGGTATCTCCTCTTTCTTATAGGGTACTTCATTGTAAGTAGCCCTTATGACTTTATCGGGGTCATAGCCCCATATGTGAGACAGCATATATCACGCGCTGTCTCGTCCGTACTACTAAACCATACTCTCGAAGAAATCGATAGTCTTGGAATCTTTAGTAAGCGTAACGATTGCTTTTTTGGAAGCAGCGGTATAACCCGCGTGCGCTCCCTGACGGCGAAAACGTCCGCGTACGGAAACTGTGTTTACCTTGTCAACCTTTACTTTGAACAGCTCTTCAGCCGCTTTTGCAATGTCAATCTTGGTAGCAGTAGTGGCAACCTTGAAGGTGTACTTCTTGGAAGGTACTCCTGCCATAGAAGCTTCGGTAATTACCGGAGCTAAAATGATGTCCTGAGCAAGTGTTTTCATATTGCGTATACCTCCTCAAGTTTCTTTGCTGCATCTACGCTGATAACAAATTTTCCGGAATTCAGCACATCATAAGTGTTGATGTTGTCTGCTGTCGTTGTTTTTACTCCGGGAATGTTAGAAGCGCTCTTGATAACCTTTGTGTCTACAGCCGCAGTAACTATAAGAGCCTTGCGTGTAGCACCAACAGCCGTAAGCATACCTACTACTGTTTTGGTTTTGAACTCAGGGCAATTCATCTCATCAATTACCACTATGTCTCCGCTCTTAGCCTTAGAGCTAAGTGCTGACAATACCGCAAGACGCTTTACCTTCTTATTAAGATGGTAGCTGTAATCGCGCGGCTTTGGTCCTAATGCGATACCACCGTGTGTCCATTGTGGCGAACGTGTGGAGCCTTGACGAGCGCGACCTGTGCCCTTTTGCTTCCACGGCTTGCGTCCGCCGCCTGATACCTCGCTGCGTGTCTTGGTGCTTTGTGTACCTTGACGCTGGTTTGCGAGGAAATTGACTATTGCCATATGCATAACCTTTTCGTTTGGCTTAATGCCAAACACGGCGTCGGAAAGCTCAACTGTGGAAACCTTCTTGCCGTTCATATCTAAAACGTCAAACTTTGCCATTTTGCTTTCCTCCTTTACGCTTTAACGCTGTTACAGATGCAAACCACGCTGCCCTTAGGCCCCGGGATTGCGCCTTTAATAGCTATAAGATTATTTTCTGCGTCTACCTTCGCTACGGTTAGGTTTTGAATAGTAACGCGCTCTGCCCCTAAATGACCAGGCAGCTTCTTGCCCTTAAATACGCGAGACGGCGATGAGCAAGAGCCCATAGAACCGGCGTGGCGTGACACAGGGCCTGTGCCGTGGCTTTCGCGAAGTACAGCATTGTTCCAGCGCTTCACAGAGCCTGCATAGCCCTTGCCTTTGCTGGTGCCGATAACATCTACGTGTTCACCGCTTGCAAACACATCAGCCTTTAAGATATCGCCAATGTTCATATTGTCGATGCTCTCAAGACGAAACTCGCGTAATGTGCGCTTCGGGGCAGAATCTGCCTTGTCGAAGTGACCTTTTGCGGGCTTAGATACTTTCTTTGCGGAAATGTCTCCGTAGCCGAGCTGTACAGCTACATAGCCGTCAGACTCAAGTGTTTTCTTTTGCACTACTGTGCAAGGGCCTGCCTCTACTACTGTAACGGGAACAATCTTGCCGTTCTCGTCAAATATCTGAGTCATACCCACTTTTTTGCCGATAATTCCTTTTTGCATTGTTATGCCTCCTAATAGGTTATTGGTTGACACCTTATGAGTGCCAACGTGACCTCTCCGTGTAGGTCGTTAATATTAATGATATACGCTGTTGTCTTTATACAGTTGGCATCTAAACGATGCCCTTATATATTGTAAGACTAAAGCTTTATCTCAATATCAACACCGGCGGGGAGCTGTAGGCTCATAAGAGCCTCTACCGTCTTGTTGGACGGCTTCAGTACATCGATAAGGCGCTTATGTGTGCGTGTTTCAAACTGCTCGCGGCTATCCTTGTACTTGTGTACAGCACGCAGAACGGTAATGATTTCCTTGTCGGTAGGTAGTGGAATAGGCCCTGAGATGCGAGCGCCTGTGCGCTTTGCTGTCTCTACTATCTTCTCCGCTGCCGAATCGATAAGTGTAGCATCATAGCTCTTTAAACGAATTCTGATTTTTTCCTTGACTGCCATTGTGTTCGCCTCCTATAAAAATTTGTCGGGGCTAAAACGATATCACTCGTCTCGATAAATACTGAACACTGCTCCGTGTGTACCACGTTTTGCTATGAGAAAATCCGGTGAACCGTCTTGCAGTTCGCCCGGACAACTTGCAGCAATTAATATTAAAGTTACCCTCAATATTGTGGACATTGGTTTAGCATAGCTAAACTTATCACTTTGCATTCAGTATTGTTTCGCCCGGTTCTATATGGTATAAGACGTAAATCTCACACCTGATCGGACATACTCGGCGGAAATTCCCTGTGCAATAAAGCACAGCCACCTCCCGCGTCAACGCATATCTGCCCTGTAAACCCTAAAGAGGGTAATCACAGTTGCCTAATAATAATACCAAAAACCCCTTGCAATTGCAAGGGGTTTTTAAAAATAATTGTAATTAATTTGTATTTGTAGCTTTGTACATAATTACAGAATTGTCTTGCGATATTCTGTAAATCATCACATATTACCTAAACTTCATTCCCGGATACACCTTTAGCAAAAATTCGTCTGGGTAATAATTATCTAAAAATTCGCCTATAAATGTTTTTGCCTCTTCACCTTTTACTCTTTGCCCTTGTCTTGCCACCGCGGCTGCCGATATTATCATATCGATGCTAAGCAATACAGCAATCACTATGGTTACAGGCTTACCTATCTTTGCAGGCATTTTTTCTATCCATTTACATAAATACGGATAAAAGTTACGGATAAATATAAGCCCAAGCATACCCCAGCACAATCCAAAAAACAGATTGGTACGTCCGTGAAGATTAGCCGGTGTATCTGAGTATTCCCACGATACACAGCCAAATGCCATCTCTTGTGCAAAGCTACATAAATATTCAAATACAGAGCCAAGCACTGCACTTGATAAAAATATAATAACAGCATTCGCATTTCGCAAGCGATAAAGCACAAGCACGCACAGTACCATACCAAGCCCATAAATTTGATTGAACGGGCCGTAAATCAGCCCTTGTCTGTTAATCCACATACCATTTAGCGCATACGCATACAGCATCTCTACTGCATAACCTATCACGCAGCCGGCAAAAAACACCAGCACTAATTTATAAAAATTGATGCCTGCCGCAAACCCCTGCGGATTTTCGATGTATTTGTTTTTAATTTTACGTCTATGCAAGCGATTACTTCTTTCATCTTATAAAAATAATCCCACCTTGCCGTCTGCAGCCAATCAAAACCTACCCAAAGGCAGGTGGGTGCCCTGCCACGTATTTCGCGCTCCCTTAAAAGTCTTATAGCAAAGCTATAAGGAAAGGTATGCAGTCCGCACGCAGACTGTCGGGCTCCCATTAAATGATTAGTAGGATTAAATAAGGCTGCAACAAATCGAACAAGGCAGGATATGCTGTTTTTTTATTCCCCTGTATCGATATCAAACAATTCGCTTAAACGATCGGCAAAGATACCGCTCACCTCGCAAAGCTCCTCGTCATCGTCTACTACATCAAGAAATTCTTCGCCGTCCTCGTCCTCACATACGCGCATAATAATAAGGTCTGTGTCCTCTTCTAGGTTTTCCTCATCATCTGCGCAAGGCACTACGGCTAAATAATGCTCATCATTATAATCAGTAGCATCTATCACTTCAAAATTAAATTCTTTTCCGTCCTCGTCTTCAAGTGTTATAATATCGGGTGTATAATCAAGCTCTTCATCATTTTCTGCCATCAGTTTACTCCTTTTAAAAGTATTTATTACTATAATTAAATTTTACTTAATTTACGATGAATAGTCAAGTGATAATATAAATGTTTACAATTGCAAAATTTGCCGCAAATCATCTATCACTGTATCTGTCGCACCTTGCAGCCTTGCTTTTGGCTCGTGTCCTTTACAATAAAGCACGCTTTTTATGCCCATTTGCTGCGCAGTATACGCATCGTGTACGCTGTCGCCCACCATAATTGCACCGCTGATATCTATACCGCTGCTTTTAATATAATCACAGCCAAGCTCCGCCTTGCTTTTAGCATAGATATCACACAGTCCCAAAACGTCTTTGAAATATTGTTCCAAATTATATTTTTTAAGCTGGCTATGCAATAAATCTATAGGTGAAGCGGATAAAATCACTTGCCGCACTCCTAATTTTTGCAATGCCTGCAAGGTACTTTTTGCGCCATCGCTCAAGCTACATTCTTCACTGTGCTGCCTATAAAGCACCATATATTCCTTTGCAAGCTCATTGTACGGATGCTTTGCAAAATCAAAGCCTGCTCTTTTATAATATTCTTCAATGGGAAACCCGAATATTTCTTTGTATTTTTCAATACCTTCTACAGGCGCATAATTATGACGAGTGAGCAAAATATTTAATATTGAAGCACATATATTTACATCGTCAAGCAATGTGCCATTCCAGTCCCATATCACAGTTTTCGGAAGCATATTATCTGTCTCCTCGCTGTAAATCATTAAAAACATTTGTTTTGCTTACCATTTTTACAAGCGGAATACCAAGCACAATGCAAGCTCCCGCCTGCCCTAGCCCTACCCAAGCTGCCTCTAATGCAAACAATGAAAAGCTCGCCGTGCCTGTAACAAATGCAAGCTCTGCGCCCACCACTACAGCGTTGAAGAAAATAGGCGGAAATGCCGCGAGCCAAACGCTTTTTTTGCCGAGCTGTCTTGTGCATATTGCCGCCAAAAAAGTAGCTGATGTGCCAAGTACTACATCTATCGGTCCTAAAATATTAGCGCCCATAAACATTCCTATCAGATTTGCCAAAAAGCAGCCGAGAGTTACTCCCCATACTGCATCTAATGATAAAATAGGTAAAAGAGTGAGCGCTTCGCTCACTCTTATTTGCACAGCGCCATAAGATATCGGCGCTAACAATATACTTACTGCCGCATAAATAGCTGCTATAAGTGCAGCACGTACCAAATTCTTGGATTTCATAAATTCACTCGCTATTCAGATTTTAATTTATTTGGATCTTGGTTTGCGGTCATATTGCGGCTTTTTCTTGCGCTTTTTTACCGAAAATCCAAAATCGCCTATTTTTTTGCCCAAAGCAAAATATTCGCCGTGCGCATAAGCCGCAAGCCCTGCTTTAGCCAGCCTTAATTTACCGTCTGTGCCTACTATATCAGCATTTACGTACACATTAAGTATATCCGCAATAAACATATCGTGGCTACCGAGATTTATTATCTCGCTTACGCGGCACTCTATGTTTACAGGGCTTTCATTTATCATTGGGCATTTAGTTTCACGGCATTGTGATACCGTAAGCTTTACCGCCGCCAATTTATCCTCATCGCGCCCGCTTTTTACGCCGCAATAATCTACAGCTTTTATTATAGCTGCTGTAGGCAAATTAACCACAAATACACCGTTTTCTTTAATAATATCGTGGCTGTACCGCTCCGGACGTACCGAAATATATGTTTTTGGAGGCTGACTGTTTATTATGCCCGTCCAAGCTATTGTAAGCGCATTTGGCTTATCCATAGAGCCGCAGCTCACAAGCACAGGCGGCACAGGCGCTAACAGTGTAGAGCCTTTCCATTCTAATTTATCCATTGATGTCCTCTTTCTCATCTATAGTGTTTTCGCTTATAATAAAGCGCGGACGCGCTTTAGTTTCATTGTATATTTTACCGATATATTCACCGATAACTCCGAGGCACAATAATTGCACACCGCCCATAAAGAATATCGCGCAAAACATACTGCTCCAGCCCGATACCGTATAGCCAAACAGCTTTATGCAAATAGTAATTATAATCGCCACAAAGCTTATGGCGGCTATGAAAAAGCCAAGCCCCGTAATTAAGCGAATAGGCTTTACCGACAAGCTTGTAATCCCGTCAAACGCAAAATTGAGCATTTTTTTAAGCGGATAATGCCCCTCGCCGGCAAGACGGTCGGCACGCTCATAGTATACACTGGAAAAGCGATATCCTATCAGCGGCACAAGCCCACGTAAAAATAAATTCACCTCGTGAAACTCAAACAATCCCTCAAGCGCACGCTTAGACATAAGGCGATAATCTGCGTGATTAAACACTACATCTGCGCCGAGCATCTTCATCACTTTATAAAAGCCCTCTGCCGTAGTACGCTTAAACCAAGTATCCGTTTCGCGCTTGCTGCGCACACCGTATACTACGTCGCTCCCCTGTAAATATTCGTCTACCATTTTATCCATAGCATTGATATCATCTTGCCCGTCGCAATCTATGGATATACTGATATCCGCGCGCTCTTTAGCTACGCTAAGCCCTGCAAGCAACGCGTTTTGATGTCCTCGATTACGCGATAAGCACACGCCCTCAAACACATCATCACTTTGCGATAAATCTTTTATTATCTCCCAGGTTTTGTCTCGAGATCCGTCATTTACAAACAGCACCTTGCTTTTTTCGCTGATGCCCTTACTGGCAACAAGGCTTTTTATCTTGTCTTTAAACATCGGCGCAGTAACAGGAAGCACCGCTTCTTCATTATAGCAAGGTATCACAATATATAATATTGGGCTATCTGCCTTGTTCATTATTATTTCTCCTCTGCTCTCCCTCATATACAATAGCTATCGCATCAGGCCCTGTATTCGTAGATACGGCAGCACCCAGCTTAAATATACATTCAGGCGGTGCGCCAAAAGCTTTTTTGCACATAGCGGCAAGCTCCTCGCCGTTTTGCATATCTGTAGTGCCTACCATATATTTACTGTCCTGTAAACGGCGCGTCTGCGCGCGCGAAATTAATGCAGGTAATATGTTTTTATCTCCGCGCACTTTATTGCATACAGTAGTTTCACCATCTATCATAGAAATTATCGGGCGCAGCCCAAGCAGCTCACCTGCAAATGCGGCTGCCGCCGATATTCTGCCCGATTTTTTGATAAAGCGCAATGAATAAACAGACAATGCTATCTCCACTTTACCGAATATTTCGTCAAGCCCTGCAAGCACCTGCTTTAGCTCCGCTCCATTTCGCAGATGACGTGCCGCCTCACACACATAATATCCGTAGGTCATAGAATAAGTGTGGCTGTCTATAATATGAATTTTCATTTTACAGCTATGGCGCTCATCTTTTAGCTGCTCCTTCGCCATAAGTGCGGCATCGTGTGTAGCAGAACCGCCTGCATTGATAGTGATATGCACAATATCGGTATATCCGTCATCGGCATATTCACAATATTTTTCTAAAAACCGCAAGGAGGTAATATGCGCCGTAGAGGGCATACCTTGTGCATTTTTCAGCATATCATAATATTCATCAAAGGTAAAATCCACACGTTCCTCGTAGCTCTTGCCGTCCAGCGTGATATCAAAATTCATAATATCCACGCCTGAAGCTTTGGCAAGCTCCTGTGGAATATCGCTCGCGGAATCTGTAAGCACTGCCACTTTTCTCATTTATTCACTCCCAATCGTATTGTCTCAAATGTCCTTTATCAAGTAATCCATCAAAGTTTTTTTGCCTTAAAGCTTCATATGCAGCCACCGCTACCGTATTGGAAAGATTGAGGCTGCGCGCATCGGGTATCATCGGCAAACGTACACAATATTGCTTATTATCGTGCAAAAGCGCCTCAGGTAGCCCTGCATCCTCTCTGCCAAATACAAGATAAGCGTTTTCAGGATACTCTATATCCGTATAGCGCTGTGGTGCTTTAGTGGTAAAATAATAATACGGCCCATTGTTTTTAGCAAAAAAATCTTCTGTATTATCATAATATTTTATATCAAGCAAATGCCAATAGTCAAGCCCTGCGCGCTTTAGCTTTTTATCATCAATAGTAAACCCCATCGGCCCTACTAAATGCAGTGCAGCGCCTGTGGCGGCACAGGTGCGCGCAATATTGCCTGTGTTCTGCGGTATTTGCGGTTCAATCAAAACTAAATTAAGCATTTTCTTGTCCTTTTTGAGTAATAGTATAAAGTAAAGCTTCAAATGGCACTCCAAAACGTGCTTCGTCACCTTGCTTTTTTGCTGCTTCTACGCAAGCAGTAGCAAATAAAGTGGCATTAATTGCGGCTTGCTTAAAGCTTGCTCCTTGTAAAGCACTGCCTGCAAGCACACTTGCGAAAACATCTCCTGTGCCGGGATATGCGCCTTTTATTTGATTATAATTGATAAGCTCAAGCTCATCACCATCAAAAAACACATTGACTGTAACATTATCTGCCATTAATGCACCTTTTATTACACAAGCCTTTGCGCCAAGCGCAAGTAAACGTTTTGCTAATGTCAAAAGCCCTTTTTCGGTAAATTTGCGCAAAGCTGCATCCTCGCCGAGCAGCAGCAAACATTCCGTTATATTAGGTGTAATAATATCCGCTTTACCGCACAATTCTCGCATACCGTCCACAAGCTTACTCGATAATACCGAGTATAATTTGCCGTTATCTGCCATTGCAGTATCTAATATTTTTATGGCATTGGGATTATCCTCGTACGCTTTTTGCACTAGCTTCACTTGCTCGCTGTCCGATAAATATCCGCTGTAAATAGCATCAAACTGCAAGCCCTGCGCCTTGTAATGCTTTAATGCCTGCAAAGCATAAAACGTCTCGTCCATATATGCCACAGCGCCAAATCCACCTGTATGCGCCGATAAAAGCGCCGTAGCAAGCGGACAGCACTGCGCGCCCATTGCCGAAATGATAGGCATACTCACCGCCATAGAGCATCGCCCTATTCCCGACATATCCTGTATACACAGCACTCGTTTTGTTGACATTGCCTTACCTCTTAAATGTATAATATGCCGCTAAAAGCTAAAGCTAATAGGGCAGTCCAATAAAAAATAAAGGAGAACTATAATGATGCGTAAAGATAACAGTAATATGATGAAAGGTGCTGCCGTAGGTATAATGGCAGGAGCCGCCCTCGGTGCCGCCGGTGCATACGTAGCTACCCAAAATCCAAAGCAGCTGAAAAAGACAATGCACAAAGTGGCGGTTGGCGCCGAAAAAGCTATTATGAATGTAGAAAAAATGATGCACTAAACATTGTTTACACACATTTATAAAGCGCACGGAACGGCAAAATCCGTTCCATACATATTATTTTACATTGTTTTTGCGATACGCAAGATAGCTCTCTAATATCACTGTTGCCGCTACTGCATCTAATACTTGCTTACGTTTTTTCCCGTAAGTGCCGTTTTCCGATAAAATATTAGCAGCGGTAATAGTGGTAGAGCGTTCGTCCCACAGCTCTATCGGAATATCTATAATAGCACTAAGCAGCTTTACAAGCTTACGGCTTTTTTCTGCTCGCGCGCCTTCTGTACCGTCCATATTTTTCGGCAGTCCCACCACTATCATTGCGGCTTCGTATTCGCGCGAAGCATATACTATTTTTTCCACTACCTTCGCAAGGCTTTTTTCCTCAATAATGCCTATAGGGCTTGCCAAAAACTCTGTGCGGTCACACATAGCAAGCCCTGTACGGGCATCGCCATAATCCACAGCCATTATTTTCATAGGTTTGCTCCAAGCTTCTCTACAGGTTTCATCGTGGGGAACAGCAATACATCACGAATAGATGCCGAATCTGTAAGCAGCATCACAAGACGGTCTATGCCAAAGCCAAGCCCTCCTGTAGGCGCAAGCCCATATTCAAGCGCTGTAATATAATCGTCGTCCACCTGTGCGCCGCTGTTTGGCTCCTGCGCCTTTTTAGCTGCCACTTGCTTTTCAAAACGTGCCTTTTGGTCTATCGGATCATTTAGCTCGCTAAATGCGTTGCCCATTTCAGATGCGTTAATAAAATATTCAAAACGCTCTGTAAACGCAGGATTAGACGGTATACGCTTCGCAAGCGGTGAATTTTCCACAGGATAATCATAAATAAACGTAGGCTGTATAAGATTGTCCTCTACAAACGCATCAAAAAGCTCTACAAGCACTGCGCCCTTAGTGGCATTTTCGCTTATCGGCACATTTTTCATTTTAGCGCAGGCACGAGCATCTTCATCTGTAGCCCAAGTATCATAATCGCAGCCTGAATATTTCTTTACTGCTTGTACCATAGTAAGGCGCTCCCAATGTCCCATATCTATACTTTTGCCTTGATAGCTTATTATTTCACTGCCGCAAATACTCTTGGCAAGCCCTGTATACAGCTCCTCTACAAGCGCCATCATACCTTTATAATCTGTATAAGCCTGATATAGCTCAATCGTAGTAAATTCGGGATTGTGGCGAGTATCCATACCCTCATTACGGAAAATTCTGCCTACCTCGTATACTCTGTCAAGCCCACCCACCACAAGGCGCTTTAAGCAAAGCTCTGTTTCTATGCGCAAGTACATATCCATATCAAGAGTATTGTGATGTGTAACGAACGGGCGCGCGGACGCACCTATCTCAAGAGGCAATAATATAGGTGTATCCACCTCTAAAAAGCCCTTATTATCCAAATAATTACGTATTTCTTTTAATATGCGGCTACGCTTGATAAACACACTTTTTACACCCGGATTTACTATCAAATCCACATAGCGTTTACGATATCTCGTCTCTTGATCCTTTAATCCGTGCCATTTTTCAGGAAGCGGCAAAAGATTTTTGCTCAAAAGTGTAATTTCGGACAATTTTACCGATATTTCTCCCATATGCGTGCGGAATACTTCGCCCTTTACTCCGACAATATCGCCTATGTCAAACTTGCGAAAGCCTGCATAAGCCTCATCGCCTATCATATCGCGGCGAATGTACATTTGGATATTCCCACTTGAATCACGCAAATCGGCAAAGCTCGCTTTGCCCATTACACGCTTGCTCATCATACGTCCTGCCATAGATACAATGCGCCCTTGTTTTCCTTCTTCTGTATCCACAAAGCTGTCTTTAATCTCGGCAGCAAAGGCATTTTGCTCGTATTTAGTATTCTCAAACGGATCTTGCCCCGCATCTTTAAGCGCCTTTAATTTATCACGACGAATAGTAACAAGCTCACTAAATTCTTCTTCACTAAGCTCCTGTACTATATCCTCGGCGACGTCCGCCGCTTTGTCTAATACCTTATCTACCGCATTTTCTATAGTATCTAATATGTTGTTTTCCATTATCTTCCTCCACATTTAGCTGTGTCAATATAGTTTTAAATAAGTATAACATAAAAACAGGTGCTTTTGCACCTGTTTTTGTAAAATTACTATTAACTATTTTATCAGTGTTTTGCTGATATCAAGTACTTTGTAATGTGCTAACGAGCCATTTGGCAAAGTAATATCCACTTCTTCTCCAAGTTTTTTGCCCATAAGCGCAGCACCTACAGGTGATTCGTTAGATATCTTGCCTTCTACCGGATTTGCCTCTGTAGAGCCTGTGATATTATAAACATCCTCATCTCCGTCAGAGTCTTTTATCTTGACGTAGCTTCCTATCATTACTGCATCGTCTGTAATATCATCTTCATCTAATACACGAGCAAATTTCAGCGTTTTTTCCAATTCCACAATACGGCTTTCTACAAAGCCCTGTTCGTTTTTTGCTTCATCGTATTCGCTGTTTTCCGATAAATCGCCGTAGCCGCGTGCTACCTTTATTTTTTCGGCAACATCCTTACGTTTTACTGTCTTAAGCTCCTCGAGCTCATCTTCCAGAGCGCGCAGCCCCGCATAGGTCATTACAATTTCTTTGTTCAAGGTATTTAGTCTCCTTTATCTTTTGTATCAACGAGCATTTGTCCGCGCTCATACAATAGATTGTATTATATAGTTTTTATAAACGACTGTCAAGCGCATTATTAATTTTTATGCAATATGCTACTTTTTTATGCTGCAAATTGTACTAAAATTTATAGCGTATTATTCCACAATCAGATATCTATACGAGCTTATCTCACGTATTTCGCCATTTACTGCACGCGTTTCTAATTTTTCGGAACGATTTATCAAAATATGCACACTGCTTTGCGTTTTGGCGCTTTTACGCTCATAATGTAAAAATCCGCCGCTTGCTTCGTGGATAACAAGCTCGCCGTCCTTCATACATTCACATCTTTTGCGTAAATCAGCGAGTGTATGTAAAGTAGGCAGCATATAGCCTTCGGTGCTGTTCCAGTCGTAATATCCCCTGTTAAACGGATCTTTATATCCCTGCATACATATTTCATCGCCATAGTAAATACTCGGTATTCCGGGTAAAGTAAATATCATAGCATAGGCAAGCCTTAATAACCGCTTGCCAAAAAAATACGATTCACGCGTAAGGCGCCTACCGGACTGCCAATATCTGTCTTTTCCTTCGCTGTCTTCTCCCACAAGCGCAGTAATGCCGCGCACCGTGTCGTGAGTAGAGATAAAATTCATCATTACGTCAATAGCAGGCTTTGGATAATTTTCGCAAATGTGCATTACCGTATCTGCAAATTTTTTGGCATTGCCGCCTTTAAGAAACGCTATTGTGGCATCTTTAAACGGATAATTCATCACAGCATCTAATCCCTTACCCATTAGATATGTACGCCGTGTATCATAGCTGAATTTATTCGTAGCATCGTCCCACACTTCGCCCAATAAATATTTATCGCTGCCGTTTCGCTTTACCGCTTTGCGTATTTCCTCGATAAAATCATCTGGCAGCTCGTCTGCCACATCAAGCCTAAAGCCGTCTGCGCCAAGAGAAATCCAATAATCTATCACTCCGCCAACACCGCAGATAAAATCACGAAACGTCGGCTCTTCCTCGTTTACCTCAGGCAGTGTCTCAAATCCCCACCACGAACGATATGTGCATTTGTATTCCTTACCGAAAAAATACCAAGAGCGATATTTGCTCTGCGTACCTTGCCAAGCGCCAAGCGTGGGATAACGTGCCTCTTTATTAAAATATACGGAATCAGATCCCGTATGGCTGAACACTCCGTCTAAAATAATACCTATCCCAAGCGTTTTTGCACAAGCGCACAGCTCTTTAAAGTCCTCTTTTGTCCCCAGTACAGAATCGGGCTTCATATAATCGGCTGTGTTGTAGCGATGATTTGAATGTGCTTCAAAAATAGGATTGAGATAAATCATCGTTACACCGAGGCTTTCAAGGTATGGTAGCTTTTCTTCTATACCTTTAAAATCCCCTCCGTAATAGTCCATATTAAGATAGCCTTCGTGCTGCTCATTTGGCCAAAAATAAGGCTCGTTTTCCTTATCCTCACGATATATTCTATCGGGATATGGCATTACCTTATGCTTTACCCCCTCATAAAACCTATCGGGAAATATCTGGTACATTACACCGCCTTTTAGCTTATCGGGTGTTACAAAATCTTTGTCATACACGGTAAGCTGATAAGCAGGGCCATCGCCTGTAGTAATATACGCTTCGCCCAAATCTCCGCAATAAAGCTTGCGGTAATCTTGATATAAATCGAAATAATAATAATAAAGCCCTTGCTCATCGGGGGTATATCGAACGGTAAAAACATCTCTGCCATTGCGTGAATACTGCTTTGTAAGCGGAAAAAGCTTTGGCGCTTCGCCGTCTTTATTAAGCAGCATATATGGTGTATTACACCTAAAATCCGTAGGAACAGACAAGGTGAAGCTCACTGCTTCACCTTGTTTTACTGCGCCGAACGGAGATTTGTAAAACGCATTTTGGCTATTGAATATAGCTTGCTCCATAATAATCTTAATCTCCGTTATTTAATTGGCTTAGTATTCCAAATATTGCAAGAATAATCAAATACTGCCCTGTCAGCTGAGAATACACCGCTATTAGCGATATTGTATAGACTCATCTTATTCCACATTTCACGATTTTTATACATTTGCGATACATCGTGCTGTGCGCGGCGGTAATCTTTAAAATCTGCCATTACCATATATGGATCCGACGTGCGCAGATTATCTACTATCTCGTGGAAGCTGTCACCATTAAAGCCTTTTTCAAGGAACGCAAGCACTTCTTCTGCATCGTCATTTGCCAAAATAAAGCTTGACGGATGATATCCGAAATGTTTTAAATCATTCACTTCAGGCGTAAGCATACCAAAAATAATTTCATTTTCTTTGCCTGCCGCATCTGCTATCTCCACGTTTGCACCGTCAAGCGTACCCACTGTGATAGCTCCGTTTAGCATAAACTTCATATTGCCTGTGCCTGATGCTTCTGTACCTGCAAGGCTTATCTGCTCCGACACCTCGCTCGCTGGCATTAAGCGCTCGCTCATAGTTACATTATAGTCTTCAAGGTACACTACACGCAGCTTTTCGCGTACAATTTTATCCGATTCTATCAATTGCCCAAGCTTGCAAATAAGACGTATCATCTGCTTTGCCATATAATAGCCCGGCGCTGCCTTTGCACCGAAAATATATGTTTTAGGTGTAAAAGGAGCGTTTGGATTATTTTTAATATACAAGTACTGCGCCGCAATATTAAGCGCATTCAAGTGCTGGCGCTTATATTCGTGCATACGCTTTACCTGCACATCAAAGCAAGAATGAGGATCTATCACCTCGCCCGTGGTTTTTTTAAGATAGTCTGCAAAAATGCACTTGTTTTCATACTTTACTTTTTCTAAACGCGCAAGCACCGTTTTATCGTCCGCATATTTTTCAAGGCGCTTTAGCTTGCGTGCATCGTGCTTAAAATCATCGCCTATCACATCGCACAAAAGCTTCGTAAGCGGTAAATTAGATGATAAAAGCCAACGTCTATACGCTATGCCATTAGTAACATTAGTAAACTTTTCAGGGCTATACAGGAAATAATCGTGGAATACGCTCTCTTTAATAATCTCCGAATGTAAACGCGATACACCATTAATAGAATGACATACATAGCAGCAGATATTTGCCATACGCACTTCATTATCGCCAAGTATCGCCATATAATTAATCTTGCCCACGTCTCCCGGGAACACCTTTTCAAGGTCAGCTCTGCACTGCCTGTCAAGCTCCTCGCATATTTGAAAAATACGCGGTAAAGTACGCTTGAATATATCTGTATTCCATTTTTCGAGCGCTTCGCTCATTACAGTATGGTTAGTATAGGCAAAAGTGTTTTTCACTGTTTCAAATGCGTGCGCCCAATCAAAGCCACATTCATCCAGTAATATACGCAAAAGCTCGGGAATGGCAAGTGTAGGGTGCGTATCATTAATATGAATGGCTATTTTATCGGACAAATTGTCAAGCGTGCCATATTGAGCAAGATGTGTTTGAATAATATCTCCGATAGATGCCGCCGACAAGAAATATTGTTGGCGCAAACGCAATATTTTACCCTCTACGTGATTATCATTAGGATATAATATTTTGCTTATCAGCTCTGCCGAGGCATTTTTCGTCATTGCACTGCCATATTCACCTGCGTTAAAGCTGTCCATATCAAATCCGGGTGCTTTAGCCGCCCATAAACGCAGCTTAGATACACCATTTGAATCATATCCAGACACATACATATCACTTGGTACTGCTATTACGCTTGAATAATTTTTGTGCTGTACGTGGTGGAATGAATTATCCCAAGACTCCTCTATTTCGCCGTCAAACTTTATCTCAATAGCTTGGTCGGGGTGGCTCTTTAGCCATACTCCGCCGCCGGGCAGCCAGTTATCCGCGCGCTCCTGCTGCCAGCCGTCCACTATCTTTTGCTTAAATATTCCATATTCATAAAGTATGGAATATCCTTGCCCTGCAATATCATCGGTAGCCATACCGTCAAGATAGCAAGCGGCAAGACGTCCAAGCCCTCCGTTACCAAGCCCTGCATCAGGCTCCTCTTCGTAAATATTATCAAGCTTCATTCCGTGAGCAGACAATACCTCCTCTGCCACTTCATTAAGCCCTAAATTAAACAAATTGGTCTTTAAGCTACGTCCCATAAGAAATTCCATACACAGGTAATATACCTGCTTTGCATTGGAGCCATAGGTACGTGCCATAAACTTTTTGCGCTTTGCGCTCATCTGTGTACGTATAATCATAGCAAGCGCTCTGTAGATTTGCTCGTCTGTCGCCGAATCAAAGTCTATAGAGAATTCGCTGTATAGCTTTGTGGTTAAAATTTTCTCAAATTCTTCTTTGGAATATTTTGTATTCAAAATAACACATCCTTAATATTTGTCGTTTTACCTATTATATTATGTTTTGGAGTTTAATTCAACAAAAAAGCCATTTAAATGTTAAAAATTGCAAAATAAGCTTTTTAAATTGTTCGTTTTATATTATAATGTATATTACATATAAAAGAAAAGAGGTTTTCGCAATGCCATCAAATAAAATTAAGCTAGAAATCTGCGGATGCAGCTATGTGGTATCGTCCACCGATTCCGAAACCTATACATTATCGCTCGCAGAGCGTCTTGATAAGGATATGAATGAGCTGATGGTGAGTACCCCGTCTGCATCTATCACCACCGCTGCTGTCATTACGGCTCTTGGATATCTTGACGAGCTATCAAAGTCTACAAGCGGCGCAGACAATATGCGCGCGCAAATAAGGGATTACCTTGAGGACGCTTCCAAAGCAAAGCTTGCCGCCGAGGAAGCCAAACGCGAAGTAGAACGCCTGCGCCGTGAGCTTGGATATTTGAAAGACCATAAGGTATGAGTATGGAAATATTAGCGCCTGCCGGCAGTATGGGTATGCTGCGTGCCGCCGTATTTTCGGGGGCAAATGCAGTATATCTCGGGCTTACTTCATTTAGCGCGCGCCGCTGTGCAGGCAATTTTACAGACGACGAGCTTATTGCCGCGGTTAATTTTTGCCACGCGCGCAACGTGAAAGTATATGTTGCCCTAAACACTATTATTTATCCGTCAGAGCTAAATGAGGTGGCGCTTGCTATTACCGCCGTGGCAAAATCCGGCGCAGATGCCATTATTGTGCAAGATTTGGCAGTGGCACAGCTTGCCGCACGCATTGCACCTACACTGCCATTGCACGGCTCTACACAGCTAAGCATACACTCTTTAAGCGGCGCTATTATGCTGGCAAAGCTCGG
>JAVWEG010000025.1:27016-27969 GCA_036641735.1 Oscillospiraceae bacterium | reverse complement strand
AAGCTCTGTGTTTGAAGCCGCTAATTACTCCGATATTACTTGGGATATCCCCACAAGCGGCACTCTAGCGCTAAACGCAAAATTACCTACCCTTAAAGGCTTTACCGCAGTGCAAAATCCTACGCTGCCAGGCAAAGAAAACGTTACTATCACAGGGCTTAGTGCCGTAGCAAGCCTTACCTACAATGGCAAACAGCAAGTGGGCTATACAGGCACTGCTATAGTACAAGATAGCAAAGTACCTGTAAAAGACCTTGTTTACACCTACACAAGCACCGATGGTAAAGGATATAGCGATACCAAAGCCCCTACCAATGCAGGAGCATATAAGCTGGTGGTATCTGTACCTGTTACTAACCCTACTTATAGCGGCTCTGTAGATATTCCTTTTAATATTGCAAAAGCACCGCTCACCGTAAAAAGCGGCACGGTAAAAGCTAAAAGCTATGACGGCAAAAGCTCAGCCACCGTTACAGCAATTACCTTTGACGGCTTACAAAATAACGAAACGCTGGCAAGTGCAGATTACACTGTAGGCACACCGACTTATACTGATGTAAACGTAGGCACAAACAAAACCGTAAGCGGCACAGCGACACTAACAAGTACAGCCAAAGCCAATAACTACGCCCTTACAGGTGCGTATAGCATAATTAACTGTACTATTAATAAAGCGCCAATCACCGTACAAAGCGGCACGGTAAGCGCAAAATCCTATGACGGCAAAAACACTGCTAACGTTACAGCGCTTACCTTTGACGGCTTGCAAAATAGCGAAAAGCTTGTGCTTGGCACTGATTACTCTGTAGGCACACCTGCTTACAATGACATAAATGCAGGCGCAAACAAAACCGTAAGCGGCACAGCGACACTAACAAGTACAGCCAAAGCAAATAACTACACCCTTACAGGTGCGTATAGCATAATTAACTGTACTATTAATAAAGCGGCAT
>JAVWEG010000025.1:0-27006 GCA_036641735.1 Oscillospiraceae bacterium | reverse complement strand
CGCCTACAAAAGCCGTGAATATCCAAAATGGCGAAGCACGCACAGGCACAATTACACTTGCCGATTTATTTGGTGCAGATAATGTACCCACAGATGCGGCATTTGGTACAATAAAAGCGCCTACCCCTGAAAGCATTATGGCTGCCGTTAGCATAAGCGGCACTAACCTTGCTTACACAAGCAACAATAATGCGATAGGTACAAAAATCTCTGACGTGTATGCGGTAGCTATCACTTCAAAGAACTATGATAGCTTTGATGCTACAATCACATTTAAAGCCGTGGATAAAGAAAAACTTAGTATTACAGGGCTTAGTGCCGTAGCAAGCCTTACCTACAGTGGCGCGGCGCAAAGCGGCTATACAGGCACTGCTATAGTACAAGATAGCAAAGTACCTGTAGAAGAGCTTGTTTACACCTACACAAGCACCGATGGTAAAGGCTATAACGATACAAAAGCACCTACCAATGCAGGAGCATATAAGCTGGTGGTATCTGTAGCAGAGACTAACACAAAATACAGCGGCGCACATACGGATATTAACTTTACCATTGCCCAAAAAGCGCTCACCGTAACAGGTGGCACAGTGACCGAAAAAACCTATGACGGCAATAATTCAGCTACCGTTACAGAGCTAATTTTTGACGGCTTAGTGAATGGTGAAGCTCTTGCAAATAATATAGACTACTCACCAGGCAACACAGTTTACACTACGGTTAGTGCAGGCACAGACAAAACCGTAATGAGTACAGTGTCACTATACGACACTGCCACAGCAAACAATTACAGCATTCCTACAAATGCGTATAGAATTAATAATTGCGTTATCCACAAAGTAAAGCTCACAGGCGGTACAATAAACGCAGCGCAGACAAAGCCTTACGACGGTGAAACGAGCTTTGATAATGCGACAGTTACCTACATAGGCGGTGTAAACGGCAATACACCAACAGGCACAGCAAACGGTACAGTGCCAAGCGCCAATGCAGGTGCTACTAAGGCGTTAACAGTAACCTCGCAAGCGTTAGATGCTGCATATGCCATAAACTACATAGCGCCAAGCAACGATAAAGTAACAGGCAGCGTGGAGATAACTAAGATTAACCCCATAATCACGCTAGATGCGCCTACCTCGGCGATAGCAGGTAACGACGTTACTGTTACTATGACAATTACTAATCCCACAGGGGCAAACGCAGGGTTCCCGAGCGCAAGCGAAATAAGCATAGTTGCAGATGCAAATGCAGCAGCAAAAGGTAAATTAACGCAAAGCGGCACTAAAGGCGTGTACAAGCAAGAGTTTACCATTGATAAAAGCGCACAAATCAGCGATAAGATTAAATTTACAGCAAGCGTACCTGCCGACACAGCAAACTATATTAAAACCACCGTCGGCACTGATAAATCCCTTACCGTAAGCGATAAATACGGCACGCAAACAGCCGTTTCCGCTGATAAAGTAAACATCACATATGGCGACGGAGTTACGCTTACAGCCACTGTTACCAAAACAAAGGATGCAGACTTTGGCAAGCTAAGCGGTAAAGTACAGTTTAAAGCTAATGGTAACAGCATAGGCACAGAGGTTCTTATCGATAAAAGCGGCAAAGCAACTTTGGCAGTAGATAAAGCTACTCTTACTGCTATAAGCGGCGGCAAAACGCACAGCTTTACAGCCGATTTTACAAGCGCAAACACAGATTATGCAAACAGCACAGGCACGGCAAACGTAATAGTAGCGCAAAAGCCGCTCACTATCACTGCACCGTCCTACAGCACCTATCAGTATAAAGAGCTACCTCTGCTTACAAATGCGCCTATATACACAGGCTTTGCAGACGGCGAGGGAGCAAAAGCCCTTACAGCTACTTATACTGCCGACTACGAAAAGGGTGTTGTTACCGATACTGAGGGCGATAAGGTAATCAAAGTAAAGGTAACAGGCACAGAGGCTAACACTAACTATGCCATTACCCTAACCGATGGCAAGCTAACAGTATATCGCGGCGGCAAGATTGATAATCCTCCTATTGCTGCGCCTACAACGCCCATTGATAAACCCGTTATCGTGGCAGAAGCAAGCGATCCGTTAAAGCTACTTCGCATACTTGTAGCGCCTTTATCCGCAGATGATTTACGCAATACAGGCAAATGGCTATTAAATATTCCCGAGATATCATCGTCGGATATAAGCGGAGCTTACGAAATGGATTTACAGGTAAGCGCAAATGCAGGAGCAAGCTGGACTAAAGCATTGGAAACGGATATAAAAGGTAAATCCGCTAAGCTGGTTTTCCCGTTCCCCGATGGCACAAGCACACTCACTCACTATTTTAGAGTATTCCATTTCACAAATGGCGCAGACAAAGCTGCCGTCGAGATGAAGTTTACAAGTAATGAGGAGCTTAAAAGCCTTTACATTACTTCCTCCTCACTTAGCCCGTTTGTGGTAGTGGCTACACCAAAGCTTGCACCTCCTACTCCTCCCACACCGCCTACTCCTTCTGATAACGGCGGCATAGATAATACCGATTACGAAAGTAATTTCTGGGTAGGTGTAACAGCTAAAATACAAGATGCCAAAAAGGGCGATGTAGTGAAAGTAAACATAGGCTCTTATAGCAGAATACCTGCTACAATAATGGAGCTATTGCGTTTAAACAATGTAGGTATGGTGATAAGCCGTGCAAACGGCAAAGCGATTACCATTCCCGCAGGCAAAGCCAAAAACGCAGAAAGCGGCAGAATTTATTGGCAGCTATCGGAGCTTGCAGAGCTTTACAAAAACTATACTTTCACAAAGATACCCGACAAAACAAACCCCAGCACAAACGGATTTGGATATTATGACAGTGAAACAGATACAACAGTCCCTGTGACGGGAGCAATCGTTGAAATATCCGAAACACCGCGCAGCCAAAACATCTTTACCTCAATATTAAGTGTACTTGCAGTGACATTTGCCGCTTGCGGAATAATAGTTTGGAAAAAGAAAAATTTCTGTAAAACCAGCGAAAAGAATAATAAGCTTTAAGCAAAACAAATTCGCCCCTGCCAAACATTGGCAGGGGCGAATTTAGTTTAAATGCCTTTAAAGCTAAAGCAAAAGCTTGTATTTTTTTTGATAGTGGTAATAAATTCCGAATGTGTTTTTGCGCCCCAGCTATCGTCTCCGCCCACGCCTGTTTGCTGTAAATTGCATCTGATTACAGTTTTCACCTTTGCAGGTAAATCGTAGCAATGGCGCGCTTGCTCCATCTCTTGCGGAGTAAAGGGCAATGCGGAAAATTCCATTGCATCTGCTGTAAACAAAAGCCCGTTTTCGCTTGCGTTTTGTATAAGCGCGCTATATGTTTCGGTACGGTTTCCACATTCCTGCGGCACTGCATAATCAGAAATATTATCGTTTACATTATAAGAATATTCTCCTAAAAATGCGCCTTTTTTGCGGTCTATATAATTTTCAAAAGCGCCTCTTCCAAAATATTTTACATTATTATACTCCTTTGGCATACAAAACAGCATACCAAATTCCGGCAATACAGTGCTTTCATTAAGCCACTTCATATTTACGTTAACCGTACCGTCGCCCTCCACTTGGTATTGCACTTGCACACGCTTTTCTTCTATTGGCAAATGGTATATTAAGGTGATTGTCGCTTGCGTTTTTGTGCTTTCTACATTTAGCGTTTCCACTATTGTAAATTGCCCTGCCGCAAGCCACTTTACATTCTCTCGAGCAAAATTATTTCCTTTATCGTTATCGGTAGATGCGCGCCAAAAATTTAGTCTTGGCAAAATAGCGCCTAATAGCGCCTTGCCGTTTTTACGATACGAAACAAGCCCACCTGCCCCCTTGCTAAACAGCACCTCAAAATCATCGCCGCGCACACCTACAGTAAGGTCTCCGCGCGTCACCGTTATTGGCAGCTCGCATTTTATTTTGCTTTCGTTTATATGCTTTATTACGCGCTCACCCTCGGCAATAATATATCCGTTTTCTGCCCAGCTTGTGTCTTTTTGCAATATAATTTTTGCGTGTATTACATAAATTCCCGATTGCGATGGCTTATTAAAGCAAATAGAAATTATTTGCGTTTCAAACGGCTCTGCGCTTAAAGGCATATCCTTTTCTTCAAGCTTTTCGCCGTTACGGCTATACACTAAATTGAGCGCATAATCGTTTAAATTATTAAATAAAAAGTTATTTGTAATGCGCACTTCGGTTTCGTTTATTTCTATATCTATATTTTGGTAGCAAGCTTTCACTTCCTGCATTTTAGGGCTGTTAATTCTGTTGGAATACACAAGCCCGTTTAGGCAAAAATTGTAATCTGTAGGCGCATCTCCGTAATCTCCGCCATATGCAAAATATTCTTTCCCATCAGGCGCAATTGCCGCAATGCCCTGATCTATATAATCCCATATAAATCCGCCTTGATATAAAGGCTCTTCGTTTGGTAAAGCTGTGTATTTAAATAAGCCTCCGCACGAGTTTGCCATTGCGTGAGAATATTCGCAGCTGATAAAGGGCTTATCTTTATGCTCGGCAAGATATTTTTTAATCTCGCTCACAGGCATATACATCATACTTTCAATGTCGCTTGTGGCATTATATCGTCTATCGTGGCACACACCCTCATAATGCACAAGACGGCTATTGTCGCGCTTGCGAAAATATTCGCTCATTAAATAAATATTTTCTCCTCCGCAGCTTTCGTTGCCGCAGCTCCAAATAAGAATACTTGGGTGGTTTTTGTCGCGCTCTAGCATATTTACCGCGCGGTCTAGCACTATATCGCGCCAATCGGGATTATCGTTTGGCAATGTGTATTCATCAATATTTACACCGCCTTGCTTTTGCCAAGTGCCGTGCGTTTCAAGATTTGCCTCATCTATCACGTAAATACCGTATTCGTCACACAAATCGTAAAAATGAATATCGTTTGGATAATGGCTTGTACGCACTGCATTTATATTGTTGCGTTTCATATTTTTTACGTCCCACAGCATATCGTCGTGCGTAAGCGTGCGCCCTGTATTGCAATTCCATTCGTGACGGTTTACCCCTTTAAACACTATGCGTTTGCCATTAATACACATAATACCGTCTTTTATTCCAAATTTTCTAAAGCCCGCTTTTATAGAGCATATCTCACACAAATTATGGTTTTCATCATAAACCTTTAATACCGCATTATACAAATACGGGCTTTCCGCGCTCCATAGCTTTGGATTATCTATTGCAAGCTTTAATGTAATTTGCGAATTATCAATATCCGCTTTTACTGTGTTATCGCAAAGCTCCAGCTCTACAAAGCCGCTACCCTCAAGCTTTATTTCGGCTTCAAGCACACCTACAGTAAAATCATCGGATAAGCAAGGCTTTAAATAAATATCCCACGCGTGAGTTTTTGGTATTGTAAATAAAGTTACGTCACGGAAAATACCTGAAAATCTCCAAAAATCTTGATCCTCAAGCCAGCTCCCCGAGCAAAAGCGAAACACCTTTGCGCACAGCACATTATCGCCTGCACGTACAAATTTGCTTAAATCAAATTCACTGCGCGTAAAGCTATCCTCTGCATATCCTACAAATTCACCATTGCACCACAGCGCAATAGCACTGTCAACACCGTCAAATCTAATAAATGTTTTTTCATTATTAGTATCGTCAACATTAAAATGCTTGCGATAAATACCCACAGGATTATAGTACTGCGGTATTTCTCCCGGCACTATCGCTTCGTGTCCGTCCCACGGATACATCGTATTTACATAATGAGGTGTGCCATATTTTCCACCGCCTTGCATTTGGATAGCGCAAGGCACATTTATTTTATCCCACGCTGTATCGTCAATATCTGTATTTTCTGCGTTTGCAGGTATTTCCTGCAAAGTTTTTGCATAGCAAAACAGCCATTCACCGTTAAGGCTTTTGGTAAAGCTTGTACCGTCTTGCCTAAAGTAATTGTGGCTTGAATGTGCCGCAAGGCGATTTACGGCGAATATCTTAGGATTTTGAAGCCAGTTTAAATCGAACATTTTTCCTCCAAACAAACTGTACCCAAAGCCATTGCAATCAATAGCTTCGGGTACAATAAATAATTAAATTTCAAACCATTTTATTTCATTTGCCAGCATACTGATACCAAAGCTTGTGCCATCACCTTTAAATACCGTGGTGTTTTGCGGCTCATAAGTGTTGTTTACTACGCAATATTTACCATTTTTAATATATGCGTGTACCTCCACATTAAAGTTAGTGGAAAACCATTTATGCAAGCTTACTTCATCGTGTGCGCTCCACAGAATACTGCGATATAAAATACGGCTGTTTTCAAACGAATATGGCATACCGCTGATATATACTGCGCGGCCTTTGCCAAAGTCGTTTACTGCCATCTGCACTTCTTTGTTGCGCTGTACCAACACATTTGCGCCCTCTAGTGCATAAATACTTTTTTTGCCCTCGCCAAAATCTACAGTCTTTGTACAATCCTCTAGGATAAAATGGTCTTTATGCTCGTCCCAATTGTACTTATCGTAGTTTAGTGTAAAGCCTGTTTCTTTTTCTACACCAAGCACTCGTGCAAGCTGTAAATACTGCCCCTCGTACTGATGTCCGCTAGGCTCGCCTACACCGATAAATCCGCCGCCATTGTATACAAATCCACGGATTGCCGATGAAATATCTGCATCCTCCCACACCTTGCCGCCTGTATGAGCTGTGTCGCCGTCGCCTACATTGATTATCACATCAATATTATCTAAAATAGATTTATCCTCTTTAATATCATCAAAGCTGATAAACTTTACATCAAACGGTGCGCCCGACAACGCTTCTATCACACCTGCGTAGCTGTAATTTTGCTTTTGGTACAGCGAATGATGCACCATATGACAGCCCCAAGAGCGAGCGCGTCCCCAGCTATTAAGCACTGCCACTGTCTTGATACAATACGGTGTAGTGCCTTTAACATTATCATATAAAAGGCGAAATTCATTACATACGCTCTCTACGTAGCTGATGAAATCGGGGAATTCACACGCAAGCTTCAAATATCCGCCGTATCCGATACGGTCTATCGGCTTACGCAATATTGCGCGGCGAGCAGTTACCCAGTTTTCTTTAGCTTCTTTTACAGGATCTCCGCCCTCGTGGAAAGTGTCGGGAAAGAAATACGGCAAGAATCTGCCCTCTGTATATTTTACTCCCGGAATATCGCTGATTAAGCGCAATGTACTGCCGTTTCCTACAGAGCCTACCACGCTGTCTATGCCTATTGTCTTAAATTCGTCCATAAACGGCTCTGTGCCGATAAAATGGTCGCCTAAGAACATCATAGCTTCCTTGCCACATTCGTGCGTGATATCCACCATTTCTTTTGCAAGCTTCGCCACTTCACGGCGCTGAAATGCCATAAAATCTTTAAACTCTTTAGATGGTACACGATATTGGTTATTGTGATACCCTTGATCCACTATAAATTCAGGACGGAATTTATAGCCCACCTCTTGCTCAAACTGCTGTAAAATATATGGCGATACGCTTGCAGAATATCCATACCAATCCACATATTTTTCGCGTTTTAATTTATCAAACACGAGCGTAAACTGATGAAAAAACGTGGTGTAGCGTATTACATTTACATAAGGATGCTCTTCGATAAATTTGCGCAAGCGCTCCATAGAATATTTATGCGTTTTTGGCTGACGTACATCAAATGTGATTTGATGCTCAAAGTTTTGCCAATTATTAGTTACCGCATTGTACATATGTACAGGATCCCAAATAAGATATGCCAAAAAGCTTACTGTGTATTGATGAAACAGCTCTGCTTTTTCAATTATCACTTCGCCGCTTTTTTCGTCGTAGCTCCACTCATTACTTGGCACTACTGTGCCTTTAGAGCGGTCCATTACTTCCCACCAGCGCTTGATGTCATCGCGTGTATTCACCTGCATCAGCTCATCGGATACGCCTTGCATTAAATTAATACGCAAGGTTTTATCGTTTGCCATACAAAATCCTGTCATCAAATAGCACTGCTGTACCTCGTCGGGATTTTGCTTTGCCCACGCATTATCTTTACGTGTAGTATAGTAAGTGGAATACACCTTTGCATCTACACTTTTAAGCTCCTCGGGGTAATCTGTACCGTCGCAATCGCGTATAGCATCTGCGCCCCATCTTTTAAGCAGCTCCAAAGTTTCGGGTACTACATCAATATCTGTAGGAATAGTTACTCGTCCTTTTAATACTTTATCTTCCATATGTTTCTTCCTTTTTTCTTAAATTATTATCCCTTTACTCCGCCGCCTGTAACACCGCCGATAATCCTATCTGACATTAAAACATAAATAATAAAAGTAGGCAAGAACACTATTACCACTGCCGCGAAAAGTCCGCCCAAATTACCTGTGGATTTCATAGCATTTACCATAGCAAACAAGCCAACGCCAACGTTCTTCATCTCATTTGAGCCGGCGAAAATAAGCGCTAAGAAATACTCGTTCCAAACACCGAGGAAATTAAAAATTGCAACAGTAATCATACCGGGCTGCGCGAGTGGCAGCATAATTTTCCAGAACGTTTTCATCGGTGGACAGCCGTCTACCGCTGCTGCCTCCTCAAATGTAGGAGATAAGGTGCCGAAAAAGTTAAGTAAAAATATCGTAGTAAACGGTACGTTTAAAAATGTGTAAAGCACAATTAAAAGCCAGCGCGAATTGCCTACATGCAGAACACTTGTAAGGCTGAACACAGGCAGAACAATCATTATAACAGGTATGCTCATAGCTGTTATAAATCCGCTTTTAATCCATTTGCTTCCCGGAAACGCAAATCTTGAAAGCACATAAGCCGCAGGTGCTGCCATTAAAAGCGTAAATACGCACGAAGTAGTAGCGTATAATACAGAGTTTGCAAAGAACACTGCTATATTTTGAGATTTCCAAGCTGAAGCATAGTTTTTAAAATTAAGCCCTGTGCTAAATTTAAAAACCGAGCCTGAATAAATATCTTTTGCCGTAGAAAGGCTTGCCGCCAATATCCATACCAGTATTACCGCGGTAAAAGCAACCCACAAGGTTATTAGAATATATCCCGGAAGCAGCTTTGCTTCTTTGGTTAAATTAAGCGGTTGTTTCATCTTTTTTTCTTTTGCCATTTTTAAAGCGCCTCCTTTTGTTAAAATTCAAGATCGTCGTCTTTTATAAGCCTGTTTAGCACAAAAAACGTAAATAATACAAATAAAGTTAAGGTTACTCCGAGAGCCGCACCTGCACCTGCATCGCGTGATGCGGTAGTGCCTTTAGTGCCAAATACCGTGTCGAACATATATACAAGCGGTGTAATCGTGGAGCTTTCGCTGAGAAGCGGAGAAAACATTTTGCTCCATACAAAGAACCCAATCGTATTTACACTCCAAAGTGTAAGATTTGTTTTAAATACACCTTTTAACAGCGGTACTGTGATAGAGAAAAATGAGTTTACCTTGCTTGCGCCATCTATTGTAGCTGCTTCGTACAAATCGGGCGGTATACGCTCTATTCCCGAAAGGAAAATAAGCATATAATATCCCACAGAACCAAAGCAGAATGCAATCATCATTGAAGTGAACTTCATATCGCTTGAAAGCCAATTGAGATTTGCTGCATTTTCAAAGCCAAAGAAATCACATATAGATTTAATAAGACCGTACTTTTGGCTAAAGACAAACTGTGTCCACATAGTAGCCAAAGCAATGGCACTGATTACGTTAGGCAAATATATTGCCGCGCGAAAAAAGCCTTTGCAGCGTACTCCGCTTGTAAGAATTACCGCCATTAAAAGCGATATGCTTAAAACGATAAGCCCTCCGATAAACCATATTTTAAACATATTAAATATGGAGGTACGGAACATTGAACTTTGCCATAGATTAATAAAATTTCGTATTCCTGCGAAGCTCCAGTCGCTAAGAGGAGTAGTGATGTTTTCCACTTTGAAAAACGACATAATAATAGTACGAATTACCGGATAAAGATACATAATAACGAATGATAAAAGAGCCGGGGTTAAAAATGCGATAATCATCGGTTTGCTTTTTTTCATTATGTTACCCCTTTCTTGATATTTAAGTTTGCAATACAGCCAAAATCTGCATTGCAAGCAAATTTTAAAAAACAAATATGGTGGTGGCAACGCCTAAACGATGTCACCACCATATAATTTAAACTAAAATATTACTTAGCCTTTGGTGTGCCTACAGCTTCCATAGCTGCTACAAATGCCTTAGCATCTGATTTGCCTTCAAATACCTTTTTGATATTGTCTGTTATAGCGCCCTGAATGTCAGGATCGATGTCAAGACCGCAGTCCCACTCATAGTTACCTGTCAAAGCCTTGAATGAATCTTTGCATCCTGCAATAAGTGCAGGCCACTCAGTATTGCGTGTATCGGCAGGAATACCATTTGAACCATCAGCGATTTTCTTGTCTGTCTCGCCTGATGTTAGGAATGCGATTAGGTCAAATGCTTCTTGCGGATGTGCAGAATACTCAGGTATACCCATACCCTGTGCGCCTACGTTTGCGATTGTAGCAGGATCCTTGCCGCCTTCAACGGACGGGAAGTTAAACATACCCCATTTGATATCACATTGTGTGTTGTTTGTGATTTCTTGTGGTACCCAAGAAGCGTTTACTACCATTGCTGCTTTTTCAAAGCCGATTTCGTTTTGACCTTCAGGGAAAGTGTCAGGAGCTGTCTTGGAAAGATAGCCCTTAGCTTTAAGGTTAGCAATATCTTCTACTGCCTTCAAAACGCTTGGATTTTCTGCCCAGTTGCCCTTGTTAACTACTTCTTTTATGCCATCTTGTCCGATATAACGAGCAAGTAGGAAGCCTAATGTGTAGTTAACGTATGCGTCGTCCTGTGCAAGTGGCACATAGCCGGCTTTCTTTAGCTTCTCGCATACGTCTAGGAACTCTGCCCAAGTTTTAGGCTCGGCAGTAATCTTTGCTTTTTCAAATGCTGCTTTGTTGTAGAAAATACCTGAGGTGTACGGCTGGTAAGGAATGCACTTTAGGCTTCCTGCAGCTTCGCGTACTGTCTTAGGTAAAACAGGAATGGCATAAGAATCATAATCAATTGCTTTTGCCATTGCGTCTAAATCTAGGCACTGCTTGCCATACTTTGTAGCGATATCTAAAAAGTCGCCGTCAAATACGTCTATCTCTGTTTTAGAGTCAAGTGCTGCTTGAATCAAAGTTTTGATGTCGCGGCCTTTCCACTCTATCTTTACAGTGTTGCCTGTATTCTTCATATAAGCGTCTACGCCCTCTTGAATTGCTTTGCCCTGTGCTTCTTCAGCAGTCCACATTGACCAATAAGTAAGAGTAACAGGCTCTCCCGATGGCTTTGCCTCAGACTTTGAATCTGCAGGTGTAGATGCCGGTGGTGTGGATTCAACAGGTGTAGATGCTGCCGGCTTTTCGCCGCAGCTTGCAAGCATTGTTAATGCAAGCGCTGCTGATAATACCATTGCAAGTGCTTTTTTCATTTTTCATATCCTCCTATAATTTGCTGATTATTTCGGCATTAGCTCTTAATGCCATTGCTCCACTAGTATAATCTGATATCTATGCCATAACAAGTCCATTACTGCTCACTTCTTTAGAAATAATGCTTTATTATGCAAATTAACTATATTGGCAAAATAATTATACAAGTTTTTGTAGATATTTTGCACAGTTATTTGCAAATCTTTTATAAATAGTGCCAAAAGTGTGTAAACAAAGCAATTTATTGTTTGCAAAGTCCTCGGTATATCTTATAATGTATGCCGTAGATGTGAAATAATGCTTTTATAGAAGTATATAATATTAATATCTACTATATTAATACTAAAAGGAGCGATTAATTTGAGTACCGAACGGTATGATATTGAAACATACAAGTCACCGTATACCGATGCAAGGTTATTATATATATCTTTCGCACAATCAAGCTCCGATTGGCACTCCACGCCACATTCCCACGCGTGCGTGGAGTTATTTTACTGTCTGCGCGGCACAGGTCAGTTTTATATCGCAGGTAAATATTTAAATGTAGGTAAAGATGACCTTATAATTATTAACCCCTCTGTGGAGCATACGGAGGTAGGCACCTTAACAGATCCGCTTGAATACGTGGTTTTTGGTATAGATAAAATTGAGTTTACCTCTAATAAAGAAAACGAACTTCAGTTTTTCTGTTATAATTTTAAGGATAAGCAAGACGAAATAGCTTTTCTTATGAAAACTATGCTAAAGGAAATAGAGAGTAAAAGCGAATGGAGCGAGCCGCTGTGCTGTAATTTGATGGAAGCGCTGCTTATCAGAGTTTTTAGATATGTTGACGGTACTGCGCTTCCGTCAGACGGACGTGACCATAGGGATTGCACTTTAGCTAAAAAGTATATTGATGCAAATTATCCCGAAAACATCACAATAGATTTTTTGGCAGAGCTTACGCATCTGAATAAATTTTATTTAATGCACACATTTACGCGCGAATACGGTGTTTCTCCCATTAATTATCTTATAGTAAGACGTATACGTGAGAGCAAATATCTCCTTGCAAATACAGACCATTCTTTGGCGCAGATAAGCAATATTCTCGGGTTTTCGTCTCCGAGCTATTTTTCGCAAGCCTTTAAGCGCTTAGAAAGCACCTCGCCTCGCGACTTTAGAAAAGCGCACAGAAACAAATAAAGTATTTTAAAGGAGAATTGCAATTATGTCTTTACAGCCAAATAGCACTTGTGATTTATCTATGTCCAAAACCATTACTCGCTGGGACGAAGCGTTGCCGCTTGGCAACGGGCTTTGCGGCGCATTAATATGGGGCAAATCCAATGCACTGCGCTTTAGCCTTGATAGAGGCGATATTTGGGATACCACCGCATTTGACGGTGTAAAAAGCCCTGAATTTACATATGAGACAATGGTGCGTATGGCAAATAGCGGTGATGTGGACGGTATTCGCCGTGTTTTTGATGCGCCTTATAATCACCCCTTGCCGTCTAAGCTTCCGTGCGGCAAGCTGATATTTGATTTTAAATGCGACAGTAATGTTAAATCGCATCTAGCTTTATCTACGGCTAGTGCCAATGTACAAATTAATGATATAGAGATAAAATGCTTTATGCACGCTACTCAAAAATGCGGATTTATCCATATTAATAAGCCTTTATCTGATTTTTCGTATAAAATAGAAAATCCCGAATACAGTATAAAAGACTCTTCAAATCAGAAAGACATTATAAACAGCAGTGTGAATACTTCATCTTTAAAAGCTCTTTGTTATCCTGCGCCAAAGCTTGTAAATAGCGAAAACACAAGCTATTTCACACAGCAAATAAGTACAAGCTTCTCGTATGGCTTATTTGTAAAAGCTGAGGAAAGCGGCGGTGAAACGACATTATGCTTTTACGTTTCCACATCTAACGACGGTGAGGATTGGTGCAAGCAAGCTCTTGTTTTAATCTCCGATGCCCTAAATGGCGGATACAATTCGGGATTTTCCTCCCATTCGCTTTGGTGGCAAGAATTTTGGAGTAAAAGCAGTGTTTCATTACCTGATATTTTCTTTGAAAAAAACTGGTATATCGCTAATTATTTACTTGCCTCTTGCTCTCGCAAGGGCTGTTATCCTATGCCTTTGCAAGGGGTATGGACGGCAGATGACGGCGCACTTCCGCCGTGGAAAGGCGATTATCATCACGATTTAAACACACAAATGAGCTATTATTCTTATTTGAAATCAAACCATATCAGCGAGGGCGAAAGCTTTATAGATTATTTGTGGAATATGCGCGACTGCGCACGTAAATTTGCCAAAAGCTATTACAATGCCGATGGTATTTGTATGCCCTCCACTATGTCGCTCGACGGTGCGCCGCTCGGCGGCTGGGGAATGTATTCTTTATCCCCCACTAATCAGCTTTGGCTTTGCCAAGCGTTTGAGCGCCATTTCCGCTTTACGGGCGACGAGGCATTTTTACGTGAAAAGGCCTATTGGTATTTAAGCGAGTCCGCCGCTTTTATAATGAGCCTATTAAAAGAAAAGAACGGACTTTTATATTTGCCAGTCTCCTCCTCGCCTGAAATACACGACGACTTAATAGAGTCCTTTGTAACGCCTAATAGTAATTACGATTTATCGCTGATGCGCTATTTATTTACATCACTGATAGAGCTTTCAGACAAATTGCAAAACGGCGAAAAATCCAAATGGCAAGCTATTTTACAAAAGCTGCCTTTGCTGTCTGTTAGCGAAAGCAATGTGCTTATGATAAGCCCCGACGAGTGCCTTAATCAGTCTCACCGACATTTTTCTCACGCTATGTCAGTACATCCTTTACGTCTTTTACCGTATGATAATGACAAAAACCAAGAGATTATCGATGCCACTATTCTAGATTTGGAGCGTCTTGGCACAGGGTATTGGGTAGGCTTTTCGTTTACTTGGATGGCGGAAATGTATGCCGTACAAAAAAACGGGAATGGCGCCGCTTATCAATTAGAAGTGTTTTGGCGCAACTTTTGCTCGCAAAACGGTTTTCATTTAAACGGCGATTACAAAAAGCGCGGCACCTCCACCTTCCATTATCGCCCCTTTACATTAGAAGCCAATATGTGTGCCGCCGATGCCTTACAGGAAATGCTTTTGCAAAGCGAAAATGCTTCGCTCACATTTTTTCCCGCCATACCCGAGGAATGGCAAGACAAAGATATTTCATTCACCGATTTCAGAGCGGAAAACGGCTTGCTCGTTAGCGCTTCTATGCTAAAAGGTAAATTAACGTCTATCGTACTAAAGCCAAAATATTCATCTGAAATTACCATTAATAACTATAGCTTGCTTCGGCATTTATCCTGCTGTATTCCCATTGATATAATCGACAACGGCAACACTGCCATTTTAGCGCTTACCGCCGATAAAGAATATCATTTAAATTAAAATAAAAAGCTTTACTATTAAGGAGTAAAATATGTCAACAGTTAAAATTGAAAGCTTAACAATGCCTGCGGTGGAGAAAGGGCCTTGTGATTGTGTGCCGCCTATTTATCGTATGCACAATTCTCAACAGCCGCAAAATGCGCTTAAAGGCGACAGCGACGAGCTGTTTTTGGGATATGGATTTGAGGCAGGCGGTTTCCCTTATACATATCAAAACAATTATTCCCGTGAGCTTCAAAACAAAACCTTTAAATCTGTGGTGCTTGAAAACGAGTTTATAAAAGCTGTGTTTTTACCTGAGCTTGGCGGACGTTTATGGTCGCTGTTCGACAAAATCGCACAGCGTGAGCTTTTATTTGTAAACCCTGTTTTTCGTCTTGGTAATCTTGCCACGCGCAACGCGTGGTTTTCGGGCGGAGTAGAATTTAACTGCGGCATTATCGGGCATAATGCGCATACCGCAGAGCAAATATTTTCAGCTACAGGTGTATCTACAGACGGCACACCGTATTTTCGTATGTATGAATTTGAGCGTATCCGCGCCATTACTTTTCAAATAGATTGCTTTTTGCCTAAAAATTCCAAGTTTCTTTGCGTTCGCTGTCGTATTTTAAACGAGACACCTCACGTAGTGCCTGCCTATTGGTGGAGCAATATTGCAGTGCCTGCTTATAAGGGCGGACGTGTAATAGTGGATGCCGACAATGCGTTTTCACAGCCTTTAGGATTTGTACATAAGGATTGTCTGCCTATGAAAGACGGAAAAGACATTACATATCCCGAAAATACCCAAAACTCTTATGATTATTTTTGGGATATCAAGCAAAGCTCGCGCAAGTTTATCACTCACGTAGATGCAGATGGATACGGGCTTTTGCAATGCTCCACAAATCGTTTACGAGGGCGCAAGCTGTTTGTATGGGGGCAAAACAAAGGCAGCCGCCGCTGGCAGGAATTTTTAAGTGACGGCACCTCAAACGGAAATTATCACGAAATACAAGCAGGCCTTGCCAAAACGCAATACGAATGTGTACCTATGCCACCGTTCACCACCTGGGAATGGCTTGAATGTTATGGCGCTGCCTCAATAGATAAGCAATTGGCGCACGCGGACTGGCAATGTGCAAAAAACGCAGCGAATAGCTTCGTAAACACCGTATTGCCCTCTGACGATATGGAAAATCTACTTGCCTATACTCACGACACTATCGCTACACAAAAAGCCGATATTATGCTAACACTCGGCTCAGGCTGGGGTGCGCTTGAAAACGAGCGTCACCGCTTTGTAGGCGCTAAACCGCTTGCTCCTCATCTCTATTTTGGTGAAATGGGTAGCGAGCAAAAATATTGGCTTTATTTCTTGCAAAATGGCAGCTTTGAAGAGCAAAATAATATACCGTCCTATATGCGCCAAGCAGAATGGACCGACTTATTGCAAAAAAGCGCTGCTACAAGCGGAGAATGGGATTGGCAGGTACATACTCATCTCGGATTTGTGGCTATCAGTGAAAATCGTTTGCAAGAAGCGCAAATTTATTTTCGCAAATCACTTGCATTGCAGCGCAGCAAAGAAGCTTTGCTTGGTATGTCTGTGCTGTGCGATATAAATGAAGAAGCTGACAAAGCCGCCGATTTTGCCGTACAGGCAGCGGCTTTATCATCACACAATGACCATTATGCAAAATATGCCGCAAAAGCCATATATAAAGCCAAAAATTATCACAGGCTGCTCTCATATCTTGACGAACATTCCTCACTGTGGGAAAACGCGCGCTGCCGTATGTATGCAGCCTGCGCGTATATCGCTATAGGAAATCTTGAAAAAGCAAGTGAGCTGATTAACGAAAATGGCGGGCTTGAAGTGCCTGATTTACGCGAGGGCGAGACAGCTGTAACCGAGCTTTGGCTTAATCTCGAAAAAGCCAAAGCCGAAAACGGCAGTGCAAAAATCTCGTTACCGCCGGATTTCTTTGAGTTTCGCACGCAAGAGGATATTCTTTAGCTAAAAACGGCTGTTATCAAAATGAAAAACCATTTTGATAACAGCCGTTTTAATATTATGTGCTTTAATCGTTTTTATAAAGCTGCTCATATTCATCTTTACTGCACAAACGATACACTGCCTCTACATCAGTATCCATATGCGCAATATTTGCGTTTTCTGCATTGTATAAAACGCAAGTACCGCAAGACGAGCTAAGCTTGCGCGGCACAGGTGCCATCTGCGTAATTATTCCATTTGCACGCAGGGTTCTGTCTGTGCGCAATGCCGCAAGATGTGTGTGAAATGTAGCAATATATTGTTGTGTCATTTTTTTAATACCAATTTACTATCTGTACCGTCTTTTGTTACCTCGGCTGTGTATCCGCAGCTTTTTGCAAAACGTGATACGTTTTCCACGGCACATTCATTATCCACTAATACCTCGAGTGTATCGGGAGCTTCGTTTTTTACTGCCTTTTGCACCATTACTACGGGCATAGGGCAAGATAATCCTCTGGCATCAATCATATTTTTTCCTCCTTTGGCAAATTAATTACAGAAATTACAAGAAATACTGCTAATCCCAATATCACAGCACCTTTACCTGCCGTGGAAATACCGCCCACCACAAGCTCTTTTGCTTTGTTTAATGTATCGGGATTGCCCGCAAGCCCTAAATTATGCGCTAACGCAGCCCCCATTATCATACCAAATACTGTTACAGCGGAATCCCCGTTGCCCTCGCCTGCCAAAATTAGCTGACGTAAAGGGCAGCCGCCAAGCATTACAGAACCCCAGCCCACTAATACCATACCTAAAATATTCCACAAATGCGCACTGTGTGCAATAGGCTGTAATGCAAATCCCATATGAAAGCTACCCATAATAAGATTGCCCAAAAGCACTGCTCCGAATATTCCGATAAACCCGTATAAAAGCTTGAAATCCTTAAACATTACTGCATCTCGTATGCCGCCCACCATACAAAGACGTGTTTTTTGTGCCATAGCACCCACCGCCAAAGCCACTATTAAAGCTATAAAAAACGGTGCGCGCTTAGAGCCGGGGCCTTCTGTGCTAAATTTAAATAGCATAGGAGCTGCTATAAATAGCACAAGCAAGCAAGCCATTACACCTTGTATTACAGCGCCCTCCGCTTTGCTCGTTTCATATGCGCGGCGCAGTGAAAAGCCGTTTTTAAGGAAGAAAACACCTATTGCAATCCCTATAATAAAGCCGCCAAGCCCTACAAGCGCATTAAGGTCTCCACCGCCAAGACGTATCACCATACGCAGTGGACAGCCCAAAAACGCAAGCGCCCCCACCATTACAAAAGCACCGAGTACAAACCTTGTAGTCGGAGACGAGCCTGCTTTAGCGCGAAACTCGCGCGAAATAACAGACATTGCAAACGCTCCCAGTACAAGCCCTATTATCTCTGGACGTACATACTGCACCTTTGCCGCCGAGTGCATACCCAATGCCCCTGCTATATCGCGCAAAAAACAAGCTATGCAAAACCCCATATTGGCAGGATTGCCAAGCGCCGTAAGCAATACCGCCGCTGTGCCCACCGCAATACCGGCAATTATTACTGCCAGATTTGTTTTTTTCATTTTTATTTCTCCTCAACACTAATGCGTATTACGTAAAAGTAATACTTTTATTTATTATAGTGAATTATGAGGAAATTTGCCAATCTTTATTTAAGATAACAATTTGTTTATTATCGTTTTTATCGATTATAATTCTTTTTTATTTCGCTTTGAGCAAATGTGATGAACTCTCTTTCGGCTCGCGATAGCTGAATATCTCGCCGATAAGCCACAAATATTTTGCGATATACCCCGTCTTTATCAAGTGCAAACGACAAAAGCTTGCCTTCCTCTATCTCCTCGTGTACGGCAAGTGCAGAAATAATGCTGACACCCATTCCTGCACACACCATTTTTTTAATCGCCTCAGGATTGTCGCTTCGTGCCACAATATGCAAGCTTTCTTGATTAAAAAAAATACGTTTTAAATATGCTTGCAATGCGCGCAATGTGCCTGACGAATTTTCACGCAAAATAATAGGCTCACGCAATAGCTCGTATCCTTGCACTTTTTTATTGAAAAGCTCTTTATAATATTCGTTTGCCGCAGTGATAATCACTAGCTCGTCTTGTAAAAGAGTGTGATATATATATGTTTTTTTATCAAGCTCCGCACCCACAAAGCCTATACACACCTCGCCGCTTTGTAAAAGCTCGTGTATTTTTTCACTGTTTCCGCGCTTTAATATGTATTGGCTTTTGTCGTGCTTTTTTAAAAAATCCGACATAATATCAGGCAAAATCTTCTGCGCAGGCACAGTAGATGCACCCAGTAAAAGCTGTCCGTCATCTATATCGCCAAAATTATTAAGCTCCTCACATCTCTTTAATATATCTTTCGCTTTTATATAAACGCTTTTGCCCTCTTGCGTAAGATAAATTTTTCTCTTGGCATCGCGCACAAAAAGCGTAACCCCGAGGGTTTTTTCAAGGCGGCTTATATGCGCACTCACTGTGGATTGTGTGAGATATAGCTGCGCCGCCGCACGAGTGAAGCTATTAAATTCCGATGTCGCCACAAAAGCCTCAAGCTGTTTTAAATTTACGTTAATCATAATAATCCTACCTTATGCGTTTTTGCTTTTGATTGTCCTACTCAAAGCCTCGCCTTTGCTATATATTTTGCGTGACAAAAAAAGCTTTCTGTGTTATGCTCTGAAATATAGGCTTTTTGCCTTTGTAAAGGAGCTTTAATGAATACAATTTATCTTGACAATGCCGCCACCTCATTCCCAAAGCCCGATGACGTATCGGCGGCAGTATGCGATTATATCAATAATGTCGGCGCTACTATTAACCGCTCTGTTTATAATAGCGCACACAGTGCCGAGCTTGTGGCTTTGGAGGTGCGCGAAATGCTGTGCCGGCTTTTTAATATGAATAACCCTGCTTATGCCATTTTCACCTCGGGCGCTACCGCCTCTTTAAATATGGCAATTAAAGGCTTTTTACATACGGGCGACCATTGTATAATAAGCAGTATGGAGCATAACGCGGTAATGCGTCCATTACAACAGCTTACCCAAAACGGTATCAGCTTTACTCGCGTTATCTGCGATGTTGACGGCACTTTATCGCCAAACGATATTTTACCGCTTATTAAGGATAACACCCGTTTATTAGTAATGGCACACGGCTCTAATGTGTGCGGCACGGTGCAAGATGCAAAAGCAATAGGCAAAATATGTAAAGCTCATAATATTGCTTTTGTACTGGATGCGGCGCAAACTGCCGGACATTATCCTATTGATTTCGCTGAATTTGGCTTGTCGGCTCTTGCAGTGCCTGCGCACAAGGGCTTGCTTGGCACGAGTGGGCTGGGTGCTTTATTGATGACACAAGCTTTTGCCGAAAGCCTAACACCGCTTATTGCAGGCGGTACAGGCAGTGCCTCCGACAGTGAGCTTTTGCCGCAATATATGCCCGACCGCTTTGAGTCAGGCACTCCTAATATGCCGGGTATTTACGGCTTACATAGCTCGCTTGATTTTATATTGCATAAAGGTATATCCGCCTTGCGCGCTCACGAGCTTGAGCTTACATCGCAGTTTTTAAATGGCATTTGCGATATTGACGGTGTGCATTTATGCGGCACAAAGGATTTAAAGCGCAGAGTAGGTGTAATTTCTTTGGATTTTGCGGCAATCGATAATGCAAAGGTATCCTTTAGGCTTGAAAATGAGTTTGGCATTTTAACGCGTTGCGGCTTACACTGCGCCCCGAGCGCGCATAAAACTCTTGGCACTTTTCCTCGCGGCACAGTGCGCTTTTCGTTCGGATTTAACAATACCTCCGCCGATATTTCCGCGGCTCTTATTGCGATAAAGACAATCTGCGCTATTAAAACATAATTTGCTATATTATAGCATTTGCAAATATTATTGTACACCTATAAAAACAAATCAGCGTTTGCTTGTAACGTTTATATGTAATGCGGTATTATAACCACAAAGGTGGCTGTCGCCACAGCGCTTCGCGCTCTGCAAAGCCGCGGAATGTTATAATAATTACAACCAAAAAAGGAAGTTTATAATATGAAAATCGAAACCTTGAATATATGTGATATCAACAAAAATCTTGCACACAGTAAAGCTGTACTTACTTGTTATTTAAACGAAAACAGTCTTGAATATTGTGCCGACAGAAAACGCAAAGCAGTGATTATCTGCCCGGGTGGCGGATATCGTATGGTATCTGACCGTGAAGCTGCCCCTGTGGCACTGGCATTTCTTAACGAAGACGTCCAAGCCTTTGTGCTTACTTACAGCGTAGCGCCTGTGCATTATCCCGAGCAGCTTTATGAGCTGGCGGCGGCAATGGCATATGTAAAAAGCCATTATGAGCAGTACAATATCCAAAAAGACAAAGTAGCCGTATGCGGATTTTCGGCAGGCGCTCATTTGGCAGCATCGCTTGGCACAATGTGGGACGTGCCGCATTTATTCGATACCTTACATCTTAATGCCGATGCCTGTATGCCTGAAGTAATGATGCTTTGTTATCCCGTTATCACCTCAGGCGAGTTTGCACATAGAGACTCGTTTAATAATCTGCTCGGCGAAGATTGCGATGAAGCTCTTGTAAAATATTTATCTCTTGAAAACAGAGTTACAGATACCACTCGCCCTTGCTTTATCTGGCACACCTTTGAGGATACCTGCGTGCCTTGCTACAGCTCATTGTATTTTGCCACAGCACTCAAAAATCACAATGTCCCATTTGAGCTTACCATTTACGAAAGCGGCCCTCACGGGCTATCGATGTGCAATGCCTCCACTGCCAATGGCAAAGACGAAGCGCTTATTAATAGCCACGATGCCAAGTGGTTTTGCCAATGTATGGAATGGTGGAACGCAAGATAATTTAAATAAAAAGCTTTCTCTTTGTTTCAATGCGGCAAATCTACCTTTTTTTCGTCTACATTTTGGTTTTCTTTATAAATACAAAATACCTCAGCTTTATATTTTATAGCTTAAACCGCAAGTTTTAACCGATATTAAAAGCCGTTAAAAACGCAAGCAATTTTTTGTGTAAATTGCTTGTAAATTTTTGTTGCAAAAAGGCTTTAAATCCGCTATAATGACGTTGTACGGTATGCCAAAAAAATGTGCATTTGGAGTATGACTATGAAGAACGACTGTCAGGGCCTTATACAAATAGAAGATTTGCTCTGTGATGATGTAATGCGCGCACATCTTAGCACGTCTTATAACAAGCAATTGATATTACATCAATTGCTTGATCCCACGTTAATGGGTATAGATTTAGACGAAATATGCGAAATGGATATGGAAACGCTTGTTTCCGATGTGTTGCAAACGCAGGAATTAGTTCTTACGGAGCAAGCCGATTTCGTTGCAAGCGAAGAGTCGGAGCAAGCAAAAAAAGCTCGTTCTTCAGTAAAAATTACCGCTGTTCCCGATGAATATACCGACGGTGAAAAGCTGATACGCATTTCTTTTAATCAGTCTATGGTAGAGGCTCATATTTTTATAGAAAATCCACCTGAAGGGCAAGCTCCGCCTACGGAACACGATATCCGCACAGCTTTGTTGCGCAAAAAAGTGGTGTATGGTATAAAAGAGGACTATATAGATAGGCTTGTGCAGCACCCTGTTTATAATCGCAAAATAAAAATAGCACAAGGAACGGCTCCTTTGCAGGGTGTAGACGGCAGTGTTACTTATAATTTTAAACCTGTAATAGATTTAGCGCCCACAATAGACGAACACGGTATTGCGGATTTTAAAGCGCTCAATATAATACAAAGCGTAAAAAAGGGCGATTTGCTTTGCACAATTATACGCTCGAGTACAGGCACTTCCGGCATTTCTGTGTGTGGTGACGTATTAACAGGCAAATCGGGCAGACCGTCCGGTATCGTTTGCGGTGTAAATACGGTTTTATCCGACGACAGAACTAAGCTGTATGCCTCCTGCGACGGGCAGGCATTTTTACGCGGCAGAACAGTGTATGTTGGGCGCATATTGGAAGTGGATAATGTAGATTCCTCCACGGGCAATATTTTGTTTGTGGGCAGTGTACATATTAAAGGCGATGTAGCAAGCGGCTTTTCAGTGCGCGTAGGAGGCAATATCACCATAGACGGTGTAGCTGAAAATGCAGTGCTTGTGGCTGGCAACGATATCGTAATCAGCAATGGTATAAAAGGCAATGATAAGGCATTGATTATTGCCGATGGGAATATTCGTTCATTATATATCGAAAACGCGCGTGTGCAAGCCAAAGGCAATATTTATGCCGATACTATTTTAAACTCCAATGTGGAGAGTTCGCGTTCTATAAACTTATCGGGAATAAATGGCAAAATCATCGGAGGCACCTGTACCGCAGGTGAAACGATAATCGCAAGGCAAATAGGTAATGATTCTTGTCAGCAAACCACTATCAACGTTAGCGATCCCGATACTTTTGGCAAGAGCAAGGCTAAAAATATGCTTTCTATAGCTAAATACAAGGAAAGTATCGCAATGCTTAAAAACGTAGCGGAATTTGCGGCAGCTTCGCATTTAGATGTAATGCCGCCTGAAGTAATGCTATGTAGAGCAGTGGTAACTAAAATACGTCTTGAGCGCGCTATAGATGTATTGGAAATGCAAAATGCCGAAACAAATGAAATACGCAGGCATCGCCGCCACATAGAAGTAAAAGAAACTATTTTCCCTAATGTAAACTTTATTATAGATGATACAACGCATAAAAACGATGTGAAAAAGCCAAGCTGCAGCGTACTTAAAGTAAACGGCAAAATCGTTTATCGTGCATATTAATGCACATATTGAAAGGGTTTATTCTATGAATTTAAACATTTTAGTTATTGTTTTATCTGTAATTTGTTTATGGCTGATTATAACCTGCGTTGCGCTTTTATTTGCAGTAAGGAAAAATCGCGGAGCTGCAAAGGCGCGTCAGGCTCAATTTGCTAATTTCGATCGCCTTACGGGGCTTGGCAATAAAGCCAAATTTACAATAGATGATGCCAATTTGCAAAATATCGATAGCTACGCTATGGTCAGCATACATCTTAGCAGATATTTAGAGCTTTACAATTTATTCGGCATTACCACCTCCGACAAAGCAATAACAAAATTTTGCAATACTATTCTTGAATTTGCCGCAAGATATAACGGCGAAGCATATCGCGTTGCATTTGACCATTTGGTGCTTGTAGTTCATTATGATAATAAGGATTTATTTTGCAAAGAGCTTAAAATTTGTATGCAAGCTGTAGAGCATCTTGATATCAGCCTTGCAAATGAAAAATATACATATGATTTTTTGCTTTTGTATGGAATATATTTTTTGTCTGACGCAAACGATACGGGCGTGGATTTTTCGAAAATATTAGTAGAGCTTGACCGCAAAGTTTTGCGCAGCACTCTTAAATCCGCCGCAAGCTGCATCATTGTAGATGACGACAAAAGACCTGATTGGGCAATGCTGAGGGAATTAAGCGAAAGCGCGAAAGCCGCTTGGGACAATCACGAATTTGTGAGCTACTATCAGCCTATAATAAACATATATACAAACAAAGTGGTGGGTGCCGAGCTGCTTGCGCGCTGGGAGCATCCAAAGTTCGGATTACTTTTGCCTAATCAGTTTATCCCTATTTTGGAGGCAAACGGATTAATTCTTGACCTCGACCTTTATATGATAGATGCCGCTTGCCGCAAGATACAATATTGGCTTGACAATGGTATACTTACTGTACCTCTTGCTGTAAATCTTTCGCCATTAAACATACACCGCACGGATTTTATAGACAGGCTGGTTGGAATTGTAACAAAATATGAAACACCGCCCACTTTGTTGGAATTAGAGCTTCCCGAGCGTAATTTGCTTTATGAAGATACCGAAGCTTTTCTTGATAAGATGAATTATCTGCACAAAAAAGGCTTTATCCTTAGTATGGGGCATTTTGCGGAAATGGATCACGCTTCTCTGTGGCTTCTACGCAAATTTCCATTTAATGTGATAAAAGTTAATTATCACTTTTTTAAAAACGCAGACATATCTGAGCGAGCCGATATTTATGTGCGAAATTTTATAAAATTAGCAAAGCAGCTCAATATTAAAATTGTAGTTACTCAGCTTGAAACAGCCGAACGAGTGAAATTCGCGCAGAGCTTTGGCTGTACTAACGGCAAAGGCTTTTGTTTGTCAAGGCCTCTTTCCAGTGACGAATTTCAGGAGTTTATCGTTTAATTCTTTTAAGATTTGCTTTTAAAAGTATAAAACTCGGCTGCAAAACAAATCGTTTTGCAGCCGAGTTTTTGTTCTTTTTTGCCATTTTTGCTTAATATGTCAGCCTTAAAGCTGTGCTTTTTGTTATAATAACGGTGAATTTCGTCACTTTTCACCATTGACACGAGCGATTTAGCTAGTTATAATTTATAGTGTACTCAATTAGTGTATTTATATATTTTACAACTAATAAAATTAATAAAAAAGCGAGGGGATTTAACTTTGGAAAGAGCAAACAGACAAAATCTTGATGAAATCAGTGAAAACCTTGATACAAGCGAAATGGACGGCAGATTTTTGACTTTTTGGACAGACGGGCAATTATTTGGTATACCAATAGAGGACGTAGTGCAAATTGTTGGTATCCAAAAAATCACGGAGGTTCCCGAATTTCCTTTTTATGCTAAGGGCATTATTAATCTTCGCGGTTCAATTATTCCGCTTATCGATGTGCGGCTACGTCTTGGCAAGCAAGAGGCTGCTCACAATGAACGCACTTGCATTATCGTAACAAACATAAATGAGCGTTTTGTAGGGTTTATTGTAGATGAAGTAGATGCGGTAATTGTAATAGACGACAGCTTGATTGCCGAGGCTCCAAAGCTAACAGGAAGCACCGACAGCTACATTACAGGCATAGGTAAGTTTGATGGCAAGGTAGTGTTGCTGATGAACATACATAAAATAGTAGCTGATGAACAGCTTGAGCAGCTAACAAGCGCAACAGCCTAGATGCAAATTTAAAATAATTAATAAAGGGAGAAACTTTAATGTTTAAAAATATGAAAATAGCCAAAAAGCTGATAATCGCTTTTGTGGCTGCCGTTGTGATTTCCAGCATAGCAGGTATAGTAGGGCTTGTGCTGCTAAACACGCTTGATACTGATTATAGCGAAGCATTGGTTACAAACGGTTTTGTGCAAGGGGATATCGGTGATTATAATACTTATTTATTTAAAGGCGCAGCCCTTGTTCGCGATGTAATTATGCTTACAGATACAGCCGAAATAAACGAAGCCAAAACAGAGCTTGAAGATGCAAAAAAGCTCACTTCGGAGGCTCTTGAAAAGACAAAACAAAATTGCAAAACACCGGAGGAGCTTGTTTTAATAGAAAGAATAGACGCAGCCGCCCCTAAATATCAAGAAGCCCGAGACAGAGCCGTGGCGCTTGGATTGCAAAATAAAAACGACGAAGCTTTGAGGGTATTTCGCCAAGAAGCAAGGCCATTCCTTTTAGAATGTACTACAGCAGGGCAAGAGCTGATGGCATTAAATGTAAAAATGGGTAACGAAGTATCTACCAGTTTAACCAATCAGTCTCGCATTGCTATGGTTATTATGGTATTGGTTATGATAGTATCGGCAATTATTGCCATCACTTTAGCAATACTTGTGGCACGCGGTATTTCAAGACCTGTGCAAATTTGTGCTAAACGTCTTGAAGCGCTTTCCGACGGCGACATACATTCCGAGGTGCCTCAAAGCGACTCTAAAGATGAAATAGGCTTAATGCTTAATTCTCTTAAAAACACCACGGATTTCCTAAATATCGTTATTGCCGATATTGGACGTGGCCTCGGTGAAATGGCGCGCGGCAATTTTGATATTGGCACTACTTTAGATTATAAAGGTGATTTTGATTCAATAAAGCAATCCATTATCTTAA
>JAVWEG010000024.1:14738-28011 GCA_036641735.1 Oscillospiraceae bacterium | reverse complement strand
CAGAGGGCTGGTTTAAACGTAAAATTACAGAACCATTCGGCTTGCTTGACTATGAAATTTACGGGTTAAAAGATGCTAATAAAGGCAAAGAAGATATTGCTGATTTAGTAAAATTTTGCAAAACAGGCGAGATGCCTGAAGGTAAAATCGGTTTGTCAATCGGAACTATGATAAACACACTGTACTTCATTGATAAGGCAAGTGAAATGGCTAATAGAGCAAAAAACCTTGCAGAAGAATATCTAAACAAATACGCGAGAAACACGAAATAAATTTAAAACAATGGATTTTGACAACAAAATGCAATGAAAAAATAGCAGGGTGTCTATATTTTAGGCACCCTAATTTTATACAACAACACTGGAGAAATAAAATGGTAGACGTAAGCAGATTTAAAGTAGAAGTAAGAGTAAATGACGATTTTCACGATGATTTGAAAGCAATGGTTGACCGTAGCCACATACTTAATGAGTTGTTTTGTGATTTATTTAACACAGAATATAGAGGTAAGCCTTGCGACATATTACTTGAGGTCATTGCAGAAACTGATAAGAAAATAGTAAATGAGATGAGAAATTGTTTGGCAGATGACTGTTTGGAGTTTAAGATTGTAGAGAAACAAAATACAGAAAATACAGAAAGAAGTGATGTAAAATAGATAAAATGTTTTTAACATACCCTGATGTTGTCACTATTGATGACTTAACCAAAATGCTTGGCATCGGTAAAAATACAGCCTATCAACTGATTCACGATAAAACAATCAAGAGTGTCTTAATTGGCAGACAGCACAGAATCCCGAAGTGCTACGTCATCGAATATTTGCAAACAGCAGGTTAAAGCTATTAAAAAAACACCCACTGTGATATAATTGACACAATCAATAGTGGGTGTTTCTGTCAAATAAGGGAGGTTTTTAGTAATGACAGGTAGCCTGCAAATCAAAAGCGGCACATATTATGCCGTATTAAATTTTAAAGACAAAGAGGGAAAACGCAAACAAAAGTGGATATCCACGGAGCTTGAAACGCGCGGAAACAAACGCAAAGCGGAGCAAATGCTCAATGATCTAAAAACGCAATATGACGAAAGCGATTATATTGCACCAAACAAAATTCTGTTCTGCGATTTTTTGAAAGAATGGATTGACCTAAACAAGCCAAATGTGCAAGTTACAACCTATGATGGATACATACATATGATGCGCAAACATATTTATCCCTATTTTCAAAAAAGTGGTATATTGCTTGCAAAGATGCGTCCTATGGATATCCAAAAATATTATGCCGTAAAATCAGCAGAGGGCTTATCTCCAAATACTGTCATCAAACACCATGCTGTGATTCGTTCCGCTTTGCAATACGCGGTAAAAAGTCATCTGCTTCGCGAGAATGTCGCCGATTTGGTGGATAAGCCAAAACGCGAAAAATATCAAGCGAGCTTTTACAACAAAGACGAATTGATGCAGCTCTTTAAAACAGTTCAAGGCTCTCTGATTGAAGTACCTGTAATGATTGCGAGTTGCTATGGTCTAAGGCGCTCCGAGATATTGGGCTTGCGCTGGTCTTCGATTGATTTTGATCATAGGTTGCTTACGGTTTGCAACAAGGTGGTGCGTGGAAAAGACAGTTCCGGAAAACTTGTGTCTATGGCACAAACAAAGCTAAAAAGCGAAACGAGTAACAGGACACTCCCATTATGTGATGCTATGATTCGTTATTTGATGCGAGTACGCGAAAATATCGCAAACAATCAAAAAATTATGGGAACGGCATACAACCATAAATATGACGCATACATTTGTGTGAATCCACTTGGCAATTTAATTCAGCCTGACTACATTACCAATGCTTTCCCGAAGCTGTTGCAAAAAAACGGACTCAGACGGATTCGCTTCCACGACTTGCGCCACAGCTGTGCCACTTTGCTTTTGTCGCTTGGATACTCTATGAAAGATATTCAAGAATGGCTTGGACATAGCGATTTTATGATTACTGCAAATACATATACACATTCTGACTATAAAAACAAAGTGAAAATGATTAACAGTGTACAAGAACTGTTTTCTGTTTTTGATGAATTCCATTGAAATACGTCTACGTTAGAACTGTGTTAGAAACGCAAGTGCATTTCATAAATCACGCAAAAGAAAAAGCCCTCATAATCAGCGATTGAACGCTGTTTATAAGGACTTCGTTTTGGTTGCGGGGGCCAGATTTGAACTGACGACCTTTGGGTTATGAGCCCAACGAGCTACCGGACTGCTCCACCCCGCGATATTGTTGTACCCGTTTTTTCGAGTGCTAGATTATTATACTACACTATTCATAAAAAAGCAAGCATTATTTTGACGAATTGATTAATTTATTTTTAGTTGGTTTCCAAACTAAGCTTCGTAAAATTAAGGCAGCAGAACATAGTACATTGTAAGTGCGATATGTTCTGCTGCTTGTTTTAAACTGGCAAGTCACAATTTATTTTATGCCATTCTTATGTTATTTGTTCCATTCTTTAGCGGCGCAGAGCAGCCAATCCGTCCATTCCTTCATTCCTTCGCCGGTACGTGCGGATATTGGTATAATCTTGATATTTGGATTTAATTTTTTGGCACGAGCTTCTACAGCGGCAATGTCAAAATCAAAATACGGCAAAACGTCGATTTTGTTTATTAAAAGTACATCGCAAATAGAAAACATCAACGGATATTTAAGAGGCTTGTCATCTCCCTCAGGTACGCTCAAAATCATAGCGTTTTTGGAGGCGCCTGTATCAAATTCGGCAGGGCAGACAAGGTTTCCCACGTTTTCCAAAATAGCTAAATCTATGTCGTTTACACAAAGCCCCTCAAGTCCTTGTCGTGTCATATCGGCATCTAAATGGCACATACCGCCTGTGTGCAATTGAATTACTTTTACGCCTGTTTCTTGTATGGTAATTGCATCTACGTCAGAATCAATATCAGCTTCCATTACGCCTATTTTAAGCTCGTTTTTTAATGCGTTTAGTGTGCGCACAAGAGTAGTGGTTTTGCCTGAACCGGGTGATGACATCAAGTTTAGCAAAAATACTTTTTGCTCCTTTAGCTCATTGCGCAGTAAGTCCGCCCTGTGATTATTATCCTCGAAAACGCTTTTTTTTATCTCCAGTATTCGAAATCCGTCCATTTTGTCCTCCATATTTATATATTGTATTTAAAATTCTTTGATTTTCCAAATATTATTGTCCTCGGAGAACGTCTCAAAATTGTATAAGAACAACACTTTTTCATACTTTTCTTTAGATATAAGCTCATCTATTGACATCTTTGTATCACGCAAATCCACTATGCCGATTTTGGCATAGTTTTCAGTGAGAAAAGGTATAAAGCTATTAGCGTAGCTGTCTTTTACTATCAGCACATTTCCGCTTCCGCTTCCATTTATGGTGGAATATCCGTTGTTGCCTTGCAGATAGGCACCGTATTTGTCGCGTGTTTGCCATTTTTCTTCGTTATAAATAGGCATATTGGTAACGGTATTGGCGGCATCGAGCTTGTGAATATCTATAGTATATGGAAGCTCGTAAAACAATATATCATCTGCGACAGCCTTAGGATAACGTGATTTTGAATAGTTAGTGCCATAAAATTTTTCAATTTTGTTTACTTTATGGTTTTGCATATCAAATAAAACAAGATTGTTGTGTGCCGCGTATTCACTGTAAGCAAGATAAGCGCCGTTTGCGTTCCAGTGATGGTCGTTACGAAAATATAAACCGTCGTCTTTATGTGCGGTAAATGTTTTGCGTAAATCATATACCGTAGCATTATTATTTGTTAATTCGGAAAATATCTCGTCGAGCGCTGCGTTTTCGTCTGCCATAGGAGCTGCAAAGGGAAGCTTATCATTATATATTAAGCTTGCTGACGGCACTATCATTACTGAAACCATTCCCTCGTGCTGCAATGCGAAATCCGATAAAAACTTTGTGTTTTTCAAAAGCTGTTTATTATTAATACTAATTAATTTTTGAAATAGCATATTATCTTTGCCATACCATACACCGTTGTTTTCGGTTTTTAAAACCATACCTTCGCAACGGCTCTTAATATCTATCCACGAGTCGCGGAAAATAATTTGGTCTTTTACGTATTTTTCGTAATCTATCATCCATTTATTCGTGGCAATATCGGCGAAATTAATTGGTGGATTTTGTGCCAATGGACGATTTTCAAGCTCGGAAAACGCACGTTTCGGATAGATGGCATCAAAGACTGCAAAACTGAATAAAAACACAAAAAACATTAAAATTACAGGGTAAGCCTTTAGCTTATCGTAAAATTGTTTTAACATTAAACCTACCCTCCGTTAAAATCTAAAATACAAAAATGGGCTGTTGGTGGCATCTACCATATACGCAATAGTGACGGTAAATATTATTGCGAGTATAAGCCCTCTTATCAGCTCGTTTTCTTTTACTTTTTCGTACAATTTCATAGGTATTTTGGTACAGCACAGTATGCCTACTATTAATAAAACTCCGTAATTTCGCAAGAAATAAAGTGCGGAAACACCACTTGACGGTATAAATAATTTAGTAAATAACAAGCCGAATTCCACACCGTTATCTCCTGCCACAAACAAAGCCCAGCCTACAATTACGAAAAACATTGTGTATATGTGCGGCCAAATTTTACCTTTTTCAAGCTTTGGCAATAAAAACAGCTTTTCTATCATTAACAATACAAAATAGTACATTCCCCATAAAATAAAGTTCCAATTAGCGCCGTGCCAAAAGCCTGTAAGAAACCATACTATAAAAATATTAAACAACTGGCGCTTCATACCTTTGCGGTTGCCGCCCAGTGGAATATACACGTATTCTTTAAACCACGAGGATAAAGTGATATGCCATCTGCGCCAAAATTCAGTGATACTGCGAGAAATATATGGTAAATTAAAGTTGTCGGGGAAATCAAAGCCCAACATTTTGCCCATACCTATTCCCATCATAGAGTAACCTGAAAAATCAAAATAAATTTGCATTGTATATGCAATAAGCCCAAGCCACACAAGGGGAGTGGAGGCATTTACAAGCCCTATACCGGCTACATCCAGCTTGCCGTCTGCATATCTGCCGATTATATCATACCACAAGGCGCTGATGCCATCTGCGAGCAATACTTTTTTTGCAAGCCCGAATATAAAAAGCGGAATACCTTCGTTTACTCTGTCGAGAGTGACACGCCCTTTTAATATATGCAAACGGTCTGATACATCGCGGTATTTTACAATTGGCCCTGCAATAAGCTGCGGAAACATTACTACATATGCGCCAAAGTCTATAATATTATGTTCGCAAGGGACATCGCCGCGATAAACGTCTATAGAATAGCTCATTGTTTGGAATGTGTAAAAGCTGATGCCAAGCGGCAAAGTAAGCTCTAAAAGAGGCATTGACAGCCCGAGGAGATTGTTGATATTGCTAATGAAAAAGTCTGTATATTTAAAGAAAAACAGCATACCGAGACTGCCGATAATAGAAAACAGTAAAAAAGCTCGGCGCATTGAGGAATTATCTGCGAATTTTTCCATAAAAAGCCCGGAAACGTAGTTGATAAGTATCAGCACTACCATTACGGGAAACAGCTTTACTTCGCCCCAAGAATAAAAAACTAAGCTACATAAAAACAATACTGTGTTTTTAAGCTTGGCAGGGGCAAGATAATATAAAGCGAGAGTGATTGGTAAAAAGCGAAACAAAAAAAGGGCAGTACTGAAAATCAACGTTTACACATCCTTAAAAAATGGGCTGCCGCAAAGATAGATTGTGGGCAGCTCATTTGTGAATATTATATTATTAATCAGATGATAATTGCTTATTTAAAAGCATCAGCGATAGCTGTATCCACATTTGCATATGCTTTTTCGGCACCGTCTTTTTCTGCTATGGATTTGTCTGCACCTATTGCAAGCAACACGTAATCGCCTTTTACCACTACTCTGCCTGATTTAGTAATAGCGGCGGCTGTGGCAAATTCGGGATAGCTCGCAAGCGCTTCTGCTTTGCCATCGCGAGCAGTTTCAAGCTCTGCTTTAACGGTATCTGCTTTGCCTTGCTTTGCTTTAATTACTATAATATAGCCGGCTTCACCATTGGTATTCGATGTTTTGCCTGCAAATTCTTCTACGTTTTCAAAGGTGACACCGAGGTCGTAAATCACATCATCTTGTGAGATATCCTTAGGATTATCTATCTTTACGGCAGCATCTACTGCGGTAAGCACATCACCAAGATTATAAGACACACTGCCTGTGCCGCAGCTTGCCAAAAGCACGGATAAAAGTAAAGCGGAGCTTAATATTGAGAACAATTTTTTCATAAATGTTTTAATCCTTTCTGTAAATAATATACTTATGTTATCTTACACTACTATCAAAATATTTGCAATACCTATAACAAAAGTGTACCTTATTCATCATAAATTATGCTATAATTATTATGGTATAAAAAATTAAAATAAATACAATGGAGCAATTATGACGAAATCTAAAGTTTTAGCGATTATCGGTGCAGTAGCATTGATGATTATAAGCGTATTTACAGCGATAAATATAAGCAACAACGCAAAGCGCGTAACGCAGTCCACTTACGTAATGAATACTGTGGTGGAGCAAAAGGTTTATGGGAAAAATGCGGACAAAGCTATTAGCGAGGTGCAAGCAGCGCTTCGTGCGTTTGAAGATGAGCTGAGTTTATATATTGAAAACAGTGATATTGCGCGAATTAATGCAGCAGCAGGTACACAGCTTGTAGATGTAAAACCAGCCACATACAATCTTTTGCAGCAGGCAAAAGAGCTTTCGCTTGCATCTGACGGTTCATTTGCGCTTACTATTGCACCGCTCACTCTTGCGTGGGGCATTACAAGTGATAATCCGAGAATAGTACCAGATGACGAAATAAAAAAGCTTTTGCCGCTTGTAAATGACGACGATTTAACGCTGAAAGACGGCAAAGCAGGGCTTGCAAAAAAAGAACAGGCAATAGACCTCGGGGGTATAGCAAAGGGTACTGCGTGTACATTGGTAAAAGAAATATATGCAAAAAACAATATTAAAAGTGCGCTTGTATCGCTTGGCGGATCCAGTATTTATGCACTTGGCACAAAGCCTGATGGCAGCGAATATGTGGTGGGATTTCGTAATCCGAAAAAAGATGCTAATTCATCAATTGCGGCATTTACCATAAAAGATGAGGTGCTTGCAACTTCAGGCGGTTACGAGCGCTTTTTTGAAGAAAAAGGTGTAAGATATCATCATATTTTAGATCCGAAAACAGGCGAGCCTGCAAAAAGCGACATTGTATCCGTAGGCATTATAGATAAAGACGGTACAACGGCTGATTTTATGAGTACCACATTATTTGTGCAAGGACTGGACAAAACACTTGAATATATGAAAAACGGCGGCAAGGTAATATGTCTTGACGAAAACGACAATTTATACGTATCGCGCGCGCTTGAAAGCTCGTTTGAGCTTGTAGAGGGTATGGAAACGCAATACAAAGTAATATTTATTTAAGGTGAGGTTATGAAAAACAACAAAACACGAAATATAGCCATTACGGGAATGTTGTTTGCGCTCGCGATGGTATTATCGTTTTTAGAAGGTATTTTTACTCCTTTGATGGGGCTGCCGCCCGGGGTAAAGCTGGGGCTTGCTAATATTGTAGTAATGTATGCTTTGTTTTTTATGGGGCGCAAAGAAGCGGTAATGCTGATTATTTTAAAAAGCTTGTTTGCTTTTCTTACGCGCGGTGCAATAGCGGCTGTATTAAGCTTTTGCGGAGGCGGCTTATCTTTAATGGCATTAATGCTGCTAATGCTGCTAAAAAAAGCGCCGCCAATGTTTATAATGTCGGTAACAGGCGCTATAATGCACAATATAGGTCAGCTTTTGGCATTGCGATTTTTAGTGACGACATCTCCATATACAATATATTATTTGCCGATATTATTAATATCGGGTGTTATTATGGGCGCATTAACGTCGGTAAGCTTGCAGGCAGTTTTGCCTGCTTTAGCAAAGCTTGGCATAGAAAAAAAGCATTAAAAATGTTTATCGTAAACAAGCAAAAAAGTGTTGACTTAAAGTATACTACTGTGGTATACTTTAATCACAGCAAAGAAAGTGCGTTTGAAGCACACAAAAATATTAAATAAACGGAGGAAAAAATTATGGCTAAATGGGTATGTACAGTATGTGGTTATGTTCACGAGGGCGATACACCACCGGAATCTTGTCCGGTATGCAAAGCACCTGCTTCTAAGTTTATAAAAAAAGAAGAAGGTATGAGCTACGCAGCAGAGCATATAGTAGGCATTGCTCAGGGTGTAGATCCTGAGATAGTAGAAGGCTTGCGTATGAACTTTACAGGCGAGTGCAGCGAAGTAGGTATGTATCTTGCAATGAGCCGTGTAGCAGACCGTGAAGGTTATCCTGAAATAGCAGAGGCTTATAAGCGCTATGCTTTTGAGGAAGCGGAGCACGCTGCAAAGTTTGCAGAGCTTTTGGGCGAAGTATTGACAGATTCCACAAAGAAAAATCTTGAGATGCGCATAGATGCAGAGCATGGCGCTTGCGGCGGCAAGATGGACTTAGCGAAGAAAGCAAAAGAACTGAACCTTGATGCTATTCACGATACAGTACACGAGATGGCAAAAGACGAAGCTCGCCACGGCAAGGGATTTGCAGGCTTGCACGCTCGTTATTTTGGCAAATAAGCTTTAACTTTATTTTCAGTTAATATATAATTTAAAAAAGTGCTGCAATCAGAACAAAGGTTTTGATTGCAGCACTTTTTATATTTATTATTCGATAGTGGATACGCTTATATTTGGTACGGAGGAGTCGGGAGCTTCCACTTCATCGGCGATATACAGCACAACGCTGTCTGTATCTACATTCATCACTGTGTTTTCTGCTCTATCCTGTTTTGCCACAGTATCAGGCAAAAAGCTTCCGTCGTTTTTTAAAGCTACAATATCGCATTTTATTTTAAGCTCATTTAAAAGCGCTTTTGCATCTACACGCGGCATACCAATTACGTTTGGCATAATCGCCGTTTCGGGGCCGCGGCTTATTTTAAGCTTCATAACGCGCGTGTCATCAAGTGCGGCACCTGCCACAGGAGATTGCTCCATTATTTCACCTGAATGAAAAATCGAGCTATACGCTTCTTCTACAGTAAACACTATTTCACCGATGTATTTTGTATCGGATTGTACTTCTGTATACAAATCACCTATAAAATCAGGCGCTAAAAATGCTATAGGCGCAGCAGGTATAGTAGATGATGATGTATCTTGCGGCACGTCATTATTGCTTTTATTAAACGAAGCAAAAATACACAATGCCAATATAATTAATACGCACAATCCCAAAGCCACGGCTATTAGCACAGAGCGCTTGGTATCGGATAAATGGCGCTTATCTTGCTTTTGTGCTTCAGATACTGCAAGCAAGAACGAGTCGGACGTTTGCATACGCTCGGTAGGAGTAATGCGCATTGCACGCGCAATAGCACTCGAAAGATATGCAGGAGTGTTAGGTACAAGCGAACGCAGACAGGGCATAGTGTCGTTTTTGCGGCGGATTTCCGCGCTTGTGGGAGCTTTGTTTGAAATAGCGTAATAATATAGCGCGCCTAAAGCGTAGATGTCAGTGTAATGCCCGTCAAATTCGGCTATAGAATATTGTTCGGGAGCAGCAAACCCCGAAAAAAGCTCGCATTTAAGCTCACTGCCATTAGTGCGCATACCTAAAGTAGCATATCCGCCAAGCTTCGCTTCTCCCATTTCGGTGATATACACAGTTTGCGGTGAAATACCTCTGTGTACAAGCCCGATATGGTGCATAGCGCGCACACCGTTTGTTATTGGGCGCAATAGTGATAAAGCTTCTCTAAAGGTAAGATTAACAGTGCGCGAATTAAGATAATCTTGCAAAGTATAGGGCTTTGCGTTTTCCAAAACACCATAAGAGGTATCGCTGTCGTCAAATACATCAAGTACGCTTATAAGCCCCTGCTCACTGCGCAAAAGTGCCAGCTTTGTGTATAATTCTTTAAAGTCCATACGCACGGTTTTAAACAACACTTCTTTGCCGCCGCGAGGTACTATAAGCCCGTGTTCATCGCGCGCACAGCACAAAGCAGATGGCGCAAACTCTTTTATCATTACTGCACGTTTGGTTTCGTTACAAATTGCCTCGTAGATTACACCTTCGCTGTCTACCATTATACATTTGCCTATGGTGTATCCGTGCAATAAAGTACCTATCGCCAAAGAGCCTTCGGGATTAGTGTTATTAAAGAGGTGTCCGCAATAAGGACATTCAGATTTTCCAAAAGGTATATATGATAAACAACCTTCACATACAATCTGATTATCCATTTGTTGACACCTCGCTTTCAGTTTAATTTATTAAGGTAAATCTTCTTCGTTTTCTAAGTTGTGCCATACATTTTGCACATCGTCGTCATCTTCAAGATGTTCTAAAAGTAATCCCATCTTTTTAAGATCTTCTTCGTCCTCAAGGGCGCTGCGATTAGATGGCACGAAAGATATATCTGCCGAAATAAAGCTGTAGCCTTTGGCTTCAAGTGCTTCGCGTGCTGCGCTGAAATCTTCAGGCACAGTGGTAATTTCCGCAATGCCGTCGTCCATATCAAAGTCTTCAGCACCTGCATCAAACGCATCTTCCATTACTTTTTCTTCTTCTTTATCTTCCACATCAAGGATAATAACACCCTTTTGTGCAAACATAAAAGCTACGCATCCGCTATTGCCCATATTCCCGCCGAATTTATCAAAATAATGGCGCAAATTACCTGCGGTGCGGTTACGATTATCGGTTAGAGTCTCTACCATCATTGCAATGCCTGACGGACCATAACCTTCGTATGTAATGGTTTCGTATGCATCTTTTTCGCCGCCCTCTGCCTTTTTGATAATACGCTGAATATTGTCGTTAGGTACATTAAGACTTTTGGCCTTCGCTATAAGATCGCGCAATTTGCCATTAACATTAGGGTCTCCGCCGCCGGACTTCACACATACCGTCATTTCTCTGCCAATTTTAGTGAAGATTTTTGCACGCTGTCCATCGGTTTTTTCTTTTTTTCGCTTGATATTATTCCATTTACTATGCCCGGACATAAAAGATGCCTCCTTGAATATTTTATAAATATCGCGTAACTGTAGTATTGTAACATATATTTTAAATTATTTCAAATTGCGAAGCCCTTTTGGATAATGATTTTTACATTTACCACAGCTTACCTTGCCAAAGCCTAAAGGCATATCGTCAATAAGCACAGCGCAATAGCCGTTTTTTGCCGTATGCGCATCTATTTCTTCGCCGTGTAACCACGCGGCGGTGCGCGCATCTGAAAGCGTTAATAGCTCTTTATTAATACAGTCTTGCCCAAATGCCATAAATAATGAGTGAGAGGGAATAAAACGACCGTTTGTAAGCGTGCCTACATTTACTCCCAAAGCTATAGCTTGCAAATGTGTAAGGCTTGGCAATGGCACAGCCGGCAAAAGCAGTATTTTACCGTTTACAGTAGTATAATTGCCGTTTGCAAGCGTGGGGAAATATTGCAAAATAAAATCAGACACTGCTTTATCGGGCGCTTTTGCTTTGTAAGATGTAATATTATGCGTGGGTTTATATCCCTTATGCACAAGCTTTGCAATGAAATGCCCTTCGCCATTGTGGCAAGGATATATTCTGCGAGTAAGCGAAGCATCATATTTATAGCCGAGTGTTCTGTTTTGCTCACCTGCACAGCCAAATGCAGCATTTGTGGATACAAGCTCAAAGTCGCTGTGGCGCTGTAAAAAAGCGCCTATTTGTCCCTCGTCCTCATCGGGAGAAAATGTGCAGGTGGAATATAGTATTGTACCGCCGGGCGCAAGACATACAGCGGCATTATCAAGTATCTCTGCACCAAGATGCGCACATTGCTCTACAAGGGCTTTGCTGTGCTGCGACAGCGCTTTTGGCTCTTTGCGAAACATACCCTCGCCTGAGCAAGGAGCATCTACAAGTATTTTATCAAAAAAGCTTGGTAAGCTTAGTGCTAATTTATCTGTAGATGCGCAGGTGACTACTGTATTTACAGTACCCATACGTTCAAGATTACTTGCAAGCACGCAGGCTCTGTCGTATTTATATTCATTTGCTATTAAGATACCCGTGCCGCCAAGCGCACAAGCAAGCTGGCTTGTTTTGCCTCCGGGAGCAGCGCAGGTATCCAGTACGAAATCACCTTGCTCTACCCCCAATAAAGGCGCAGCCGATGCAGCACTTGGCTCTTGGATATAGTACGCTCCTGCGTGATAATAAGGATGCTTGCCTATTTTATATTCGGTGTCCTGCAATACATAAGCATTATCGCAAAAAGCTGACGGCTCTATAGGCATTTTTGCGTTCATCAGCTTTTCGTGTGAACACCGCAAGGTATTTAACGTTATACCGCGAAATATATTGGCGGTAGCTTTATACATTTCATCAAATTGCGTACCGAGTAAAAGATGCTCTCTTTCTTCAAAATAGCTCAAATAAATTATCTCCTCAAAATAATTGAATAAGTGGCAATATAGCGGTAGATACTAAGTGTTAGAGGGGTAGCGCCTCTTTTATATAATCATATAAAAAGGAAGTGAAACGAATGGATAGTAAATCACAAAGCAAGAAACAAAGCAGTAATTCAAAAAGCTCCGACAAAAGTACTGACAAAAGCACTAATTGCGGCAGCAATGCAAAGAGCAGTAAAAGTACAAACAGTAAGTAAATAATGCAAATTTGAGCATAAAACGGACTGCTGCAAATGTTATTTGCAATAGTCCGTTTTAATTATTCACAAAAATTTTCTACTGCATCCCATACTACTTCAAAGATTTCTTGGATACGGTTTGTTTCATTTTGCAGATATAAATAGCCAAATAAAGCTTCTAAAGCAGTAGATGCCCTATATTCTTCAGCAGTAGCGTGCTTAGATACGCTTGCCTTAGTGGAGTTTTTGCCTCTGCGTATTATGGCAGCTTCTTTTTCTGTAAGTAAAGGCTCTAACACGGCAAGTGCCATTGCTTGTCCGTGTGCGCTTACGTGCTTTACAGTTTGCTTATGCAGATTGTTTGGCAATAATCTGGTAGTGCGCACTAACCGCGCGCGTACTAACAGCTCAAACACACCATCGCCTACAAATGCAAGTGATATAGGAG
>JAVWEG010000024.1:0-14728 GCA_036641735.1 Oscillospiraceae bacterium | reverse complement strand
CAATATTACACCTACTAATATTATTTTGGCTTTTTCATAGTAAGGCTGATGCGCTTTTTGGCAGCATCTACACCAAGCACCCATACAGTAACTACGTCGCCCACTTTTAGTACTTCAGCAGGATGACGTATAAAACGGTCGCATATTTGGCTTACGTGGACAAGCCCGTCCTGATGCACACCGATATCCACAAACGCGCCGAAATCTATGACGTTTCGTACTGTACCTACAAGCTCCATACCCTCTTTTAAGTCCTTTGCATCCATTACATCAGTGCGCAGCAAGGGCTTTGGCAGCTCATCTCGCATATCGCGCCCCGGGCGCAGCAGCTCACGTATAATATCGTGTAAGGTGGGTACACCTACACCGATATCTGCCGCAAGCTTGGAGATACCATAATCGTTTGCTTTTTGGGTAAGGTTTTTAATTTCTTCACCGCCGATATCTTGCTGATTGTAGCCGCATAGCTCCAGCAGCTTTTCGGCGGCAGGATAGCTTTCGGGATGAACGGCTGTGGAATCAAGCGGATTTTTAGCGCCCGGTACACGTAAAAAGCCTGCGCATTGCTCATATGCCTTTGGCCCGAGCTTTGGTACTTTTAATAATTCTTTACGAGACTTAAATTCGCCTGCTTCTTCTCGTTTTGTTACTATGTTTTTAGCGGTGGCGGCGCTTATGCCTGCCACACGGGCAAGCAGTGGGGCAGAGGCGGTATTGAGGTCTACACCCACAGTGTTTACGCAATATTCCACCACACCGTCTAACGCGCTTGCTAATTGTGCAGGCGGCATATCGTGCTGATATTGCCCTACACCTACGGCTTTCGGATCTATTTTTACAAGCTCACTCAATGGATCTTGCAAACGTCTGGCAATAGATATTGCACTGCGCACATTAACGTCGTAGTCGGGAAATTCGGCAGCGCCGAGCTTGCTTGCGGAATACACACTCGCGCCTGCTTCACTTACTACCATATAGCTTACACCGCGGTTTAGCTCGTGTATTACTTCGGCGGCAAACAGCTCTGTTTCACGTCCTGCTGTACCATTGCCGATAGCTATTATTTCTACGGAATATTTTTCTATTAATTGTTTTGTTTTGCGCTTTGCTTCATCTACGCGTTTAAATTCAGGTACGGGATATATTACGGCGGTGTCGAGTACTTTACCTGTAGCATCTACTACAGCTACTTTACAGCCCATACGATATCCGGGATCGAGCGCCATCGCCACTTTGCCTTTTATTGGAGGAGCGAGCAAAAGCTGCTCTAGGTTTTTACTGAATACACGGATTGCACCTTCGTTTGCTCTGTCGGATAGCACTGTACGCAGCTCACGCTCAAGGCTTGGGTGAATAAGACGCAAATATGCGTCCTCGGCGGCAGCACGTACCTCGCTTGCGCTAAGAGAAGTGTTTTTCACAAAGCTGTTAGTTACTAATGTTGTGGCGCTGATAGCATCTACTTCGATAACGGCTTTTAAAAAGCCCTCTCGTTCGCCTCTGTTTATGGCAAGTATCCTATGTCCTGCTATGCGCTTTACAGGCTCGCTAAATTCGTAATATCCCGAATAAACGCTTTCTTCGTCTTTGGCGCCTTTACTGGAAAGTAAGGCATTGGCATTATAATATTCACGCAGACAAGCACGTAAAGATGCAGTATCGGATATGTCCTCGGCAATAATATCACGAGCGCCTGCAAGCGCCGCCTCGGCATCCGGCACTTCTTTTTCTTCATCTACATATTCTGCCGCAAGCACTATAGGATCATCTTGCGTATTTTGCTCTAATATGCGTTTTGCCAGTGGCTCAAGTCCCCGTGCGCGTGCCACACTTGCGCGCGTTTTGCGCTTTGGCTTAAATGGACGATAAATGTCCTCAAGCTCTGCAAGCGTAATGGCTTTATCAAGCGCAGAGGATAATTCCTCTGTCATTGCGCCTTGCTCTGTAATGCTTGCAATTACATCTTCTCTGCGTTTATCAAGCCCACGCAGATACTCTAAGCGTTCAGATAGCTCACGCAGTACCTGATCGTCCATACTGCCTGTAGCTTCTTTACGATATCGCGCAATAAATGGGATAGTATTGCCCTCGTCAATAAGCTGTATTGCTCCATCTACAAATTTAGGCTCTAGCTTAAATTGAGTGCTTAATGCCTTACTGTAATCTATCATTTGTTTAATCCTCGTTTTCTTTTTTCATTAATACTAATAGCTGCATAAATTGCAAAAATCAAAGCGCTTACGGCAGTAATGCCAAGTGCTATATCAAAGCCCGGAGTTTTGTAGGTGAATATTATCTCGTTATCTCCTGCACCTGCCGCCACTGCCGACATACCACCAGAAACCTCTATTACTTCCGCTTTTTCACCGTTTACAGTGGCTGTAAAGCCTCCGTCATACGGTACAGAGAAAAACACAAGATTTTCTTTTGGCATTTCAATATTCGCCGTAAATCCGCTACCACTTTCTTTAAAGCTGTATGCACTGCTTTGTCTGCGTACGGCGGCATCGGTGCAGTAGCTTTCGTAGCTTAACATATCCGTTAGGGCTTTGCCGCTGAATAAATGTTCGTATTCTTTTATCTGTTCTTCAGATAACCCTATTCCGCGTGCCAGCATTAAACTGCGCTGATTTTCGCTGATATCGTCAAGCGTATCTATATCATAATAATTGTCATAGGTGAAGCCCATAGGTATGAAATTATCATTTTCGTAATAGATAAAGGTGTCGTCGCTAAACGCTTGTGTGTAGCCATATTGTGCGTATTTTTCATCAAATTCATCGCTCTTGCGCTTTGGTACTACCATAAAGCGAGAGCTTAGCACACCTTGTAATGCGTATAAATCTGCGCTTGGCTTAGATGAAACATCACGCTTTACTCCGAGCGGCGGATAAAATTTCATTATAGCAGGAGTGACGGTGCTGTTGAAAAAGTGCAAGCTTGGCTTATCAAACCACAGCCCGATATTATCATAACACTCATACGCATCTATTCGGTAAAATCCGCTTGGAAGCTGCGCCGAGCGAGCGGCAACGTAACATTCACTGCGATAGTTTTTATCGCCCTCCCATTGCGGAAATTTGCCGAGCGAAATGTGCAAGATAGAATAGCATACAGTAAAGGCAAGTATAGTAGAAAGCATTATCGGCATAAATTTTACACCGTGTCTATGCCATTTTACTATGCAATAGAATATGAGCAGCATTAAAATTGCTGTAAGGAATGTAAGCCAAAATTTGCTTGGCTCATCAGCTACTCCGATAGTCCATTTTTTGTCATTAAGCTTTGGCACAAGCCCAAATACTATAAATGCACCTGTTACTATAGATATCGTTTTAATACCGCCTAACAGGTCAATATCCTCGTCCTCAAGCGCGTGCATTGTAGCGGCGCACATCAATAGTATCGGCATATAGTACCATCGCGCATAGTAGCTTGAGTTCAAAGCATAAAAGCTGGAGTTTAGCACTGGAACAAAAGCCATAAACAGGCATATCAGCATCACTGTGGTAAATGTGCTTTTTTTGCGTGCGCGCATATATGCAAGCACACCTGCACAGCCTACTATTGGCAAAAATGCAGACATACTCGTCCATTTAATAGCGCCCTCGGTAAATAAATTAGGAAGATACGGCGGATCGGGCGGAAAGAGCAAAGAAGCAAATATTTCAAAATATTGCTGTACCTTATCATACAATAAAAGCCCAAATCCGTTTGCAAGGTCTACAGTGCGCGGATTATCTTTAAGGCTTAATATTGCAGGTAAGAGCAATGCGCATCCCATACCTACACCGAGCAAGCTTTCAAATGCAATAAGCCAAAATCGGCTTAAAGTGAGCTTGTAGTCTTTGCGAATTATCTTCACTACAAAATAAATTGCTAAAAATACTATTTCGCCTGCAAAGAAAAAATAATTGTTTATTAGGTTAATGGCTACGGCTATTGCAAATGCAAGGCGCTTGCCATCGTACATAAAGCCGTCGAGCGCCCACAATAAAAACGGAAACAGTGCAATGCAATCCACAAAGTGATTAAAAAATGTATTATATATTGTAAAACCCGAACACATATATAGGCACGCGGCAATTACAGCGGCATTGCGCGTTTTAGAGTATCTGCGCAAAAACATATATGCGGCAAATCCGCCAACACCAAATTTAAGCGCTAAGAGAGGCACCATCATAAATGGCATCCAAGCGGAGGGGAAAATACTGCTTAGCCAAAAAAACGGTGAACCGAGCAAATAAAACGAATATGAATTGATTATAGAACCGCCTAAATCCGTATTCCAGCTCCATTGTCCCGTGGTGTTTTTTAAAAAACCGTTTACATAATAGTAAAAAGGTATTTGCTGGCTGTTAAAATCTCCGCAATACTGAAAAAACCCTTTATCTGCGATGACAAATGGTACAAATATTGCAAGCGCAGTTGCCGTCATAAACAGAAATGACAAAACAGCTCCGTTAATTTCTTTCTTATTTGTATGGGTAAGGCTTCTCATTGTGGCAATCTCCTGTTATAATATTGTTATAAAACTAAAGGGTGGTATATAATATGAAGCTTTATTCATTAAATGCACTTTTATCACGTATGAAATATATTCCGCGCTGGGGTTTAATGCGTGCCTCACGCACAGAAACATTGTGTGAGCATACCGCGGATACTGCCTTGCTTGCGCATATGCTGTGCTGTATATCAAGCAATATTTACGGTACAGATGTACGCAGTGAAAAAGTGGCGGTAGCGGCATTGTATCACGATGCAAGCGAGATACTTACAGGCGATATGCCCACACCTGTAAAATATAAAAACGATATTTTAAAATCGGCATATAAGGCATTAGAGCTGCAATCTGCGGCGGAGCTTGCCACGCTTGTACCAAAGGAAATGCAAGATGAAATGAGTACTTATCTTTTGCAAAGCGAGCTTACTGAAAAGGAAAAAAGCTTATTAAAGGCTGCCGACAGGCTATCTGCACTTATAAAATGTATAGATGAAGAGCATAGTGGCAATAAAGAGTTTGTAGGGGCAAAGCAGCAGCAAATGCGTGCGCTCAATGCAATGATGAGCGATGAGGTAGTGTATTTTATAGACCATATGTTGCCTTGCTACGAATATAATCTTGACGAATTAACAAGATAATCAGCGATTAAGCAAGCGAGCTTTATCTATAAGCGCATCAATATCGGTAAAATGAGTGAGCGCACAACATTCTCGTCTTAGCTCGGCTGCGCCCTTTAGCCCGTGCATATAAAAAGCAGCGTGGCTGCGCGCTTGCTGCATAGCGCAATGCTCACCTTTTTCGTTACACATATCGGCAATATTGCGCCGCATTACAGCATAGCGAGCCTCTAGCGTGGGAGGTAACGGCGCAGATTTGCCGCTAAGAGCCGCCTTTACCTCGGCAAAAATCCACGGGTTACCCATAGCTGCTCTGCCTATCATTACGCCGTCACAGCCTGTAGCCGCTAATGCACTTAGCGCTGTATCGGCACTGTTTATATCGCCGTTTACTATCACGGGGATATGAAGCGAATGTTTTATATCGGCAACTATATCGTAATGCACACCTATTGTGTACATTTCTTCGCGAGTGCGAGCGTGTACCACTACTGCCGCAATGCCGACATCTTCACAAAGGCTTGCTACCTCGGCACCTGTCATAGTATCGTTATCCCAGCCTATGCGCAGCTTTACAGTTACAGGACAATGGGCGGCATCTACTGCCGATTTAGCAATATCTTGCGCAAGCTTTGGATTTTTCAATAAAGCACTGCCTGCTCCGCCGCCTGTTATTTTCGGAGCAGGGCAGCCCATATTAATATCTATAAAATCGTGCTTAATGCCGCTTGCTTCTACAATGCGAACGGCGTTTGCAATATCTTGAGGCACAGAGCCGAAAAGCTGTATGCCATAAAGTGCATTGCCAGCACCTCCGCGCATTAATACACGGCTTTTTGCATCACCCATAGTAAGCGCTTTGGCACTCACCATTTCACTTACTGCATACGAAGCACCATATTCTGCCGCAAGGCAGCGCATAGATGTATCTGTAGCGCCTGCCATAGGTGCAAGTGCAGCACCCGGCGGAATTTCTAAATTGCCAAATCTCATATATCACCCAAATAAAAATAATCACTAACTTTATTATTGTATCATAAACAAGCGTAATATGGTATACTTTAATTTGAAAAAAATGAAAGCAGGTAAGAAACTTGAAGCTATTGGTATTAGACGGAAACAGCATTATTAACAGAGCATTTTATGGCATAAAGCTGCTTACTACCAAAAACGGGCAGTATACCAATGCTATTTACGGCTTTATGAATATATTATTAAAGCTAGAGACGGACGAAAAGCCTAATGAGGTAGCAATAGCATTTGATTTAAGAGCGCCGACCTTCAGACATAAAATGTATGACGGATATAAAGCAGGGCGCAAGGGTATGCCAGAAGAATTAGCGGCACAAATGCCGATATTAAAAGAGCTATTGACGATGCTTGGATATAAGCTTGTAACTTGTGAAGGATATGAAGCGGACGATATTTTAGGCACACTTGCCCTAGCTTGCGAAAAGCGAGGAGACGACTGTGTAATAGCTACTGGAGATAGAGACTCGTTGCAGCTTATTGCGCCGCACGTACGCGTATTGCTTGCATCTACTAAAATGGGTAAGAGTGTTACTCAAGATATGGACGAAGCTGCGGTAATGGAAAAATACGGTGTAACACCGAGCGAGCTAATAGAAGTGAAAAGCCTTATGGGTGATGCATCGGATAATATACCCGGAGTAGCAGGAGTGGGCGAAAAGACAGCACTTACTTTAATACAGCAATTTCATAGCTTAAAAAGCGTATACGAAAATATAAATAGCGAGCTTATCAAAACAGGAGTAAGAGCAAAGCTGATTGCGGATAAAGAAAACGCGGATATGAGCCGTAAATTAGCCGAGATAAGCTGTGCCGCGCCTGTGCCTACGGATAATGGCAGCTACATTAAGGATGCGCCAAATGTGAAAGAAGCATCGTCAATGCTGTCTTGCCTTGAAATGCCGACTATTTTAGAGCGCTTAAAGCTAAGTGATATTGAAAAGACAAATATAGATACAAGCAATTTACGGCAAATAGAGGTATTGCCGCTTATACCGCTTAAAGGCAAAGTATATCTTGCAGAATGTAATGGAAATGCTGTGTGTGTAAACAATGGCAAGGTGTATCTTGCAGATGAAGCATCGCTTTTGGAATTATTAATAAGCAATGATGCACAAAAGCTTATATTTAACGCAAAGCCGTACTATCGTTTTGCGTTTGAACACGATAAAACCGCAAATAATATAGTGTTTGATGGCAAGCTTGCGGCATATCTTTTAAATCCGTCTGCAAGTGATTATACTGTGATGCAGCTTGCGGCTGAATATGGCATAGAGCCTGATTTTGGCTGTGAGTATGAAACAGCGGCAATATTAGAGCCGCTGTTTACTGCTTTGCAAGCAGCGTGCGACAATAGCGGAATGACAAAATTGCTAAAGGAAATAGAACTGCCGCTGTGCGAAGTGCTTGGCAGTATGGAGCATATAGGAATTGCCGTAGATAAAAAAGGTATTGAAGATTTCGGCGTAATATTGCAAGCGGAATTAAAAAAGCAGCTTGCGGAAATATATAGCGCAGTAGGGTATGAATTTAACGTCAATAGCCCAAAACAGCTAGGGAAAGCACTTTTTGAAGATATGGGATTGCCTACACGTAAAAAAACAAAGAGCGGATATTCCACTAATGCCGAAACCTTAGAGAGCCTGCGAGTATATTCTCCCGTAATAGATAATATCCTTATTTATCGCACATATTCTAAACTAAATTCCACTTATGTGGAAGGGCTATTAAAAGTAATAGGCAAAGACGGGCGGATACATTCTACTTTTAACCAAACGGAAACGCGTACAGGGCGCATAAGCTCAGGAGAGCCGAATTTACAAAACATTCCTGTGCGCACTAAGCTAGGCAGAGAATTGCGCAAATTTTTTATTGCACAAAGCAAAAGTGTATTATTAGATGCGGACTACAGCCAAATAGAGCTGCGCATTTTAGCACATATATCAAATGATGCAAATATGATAGAGGTGTTTCGCACAGGCGGCGATATTCACCGCAGTACGGCGGCTAAAATATATAATATGGAGCCCGGTGACATTACTCCTGCTTTGCGCTCGTCGGCTAAAGCGGTAAATTTTGGTATAGTATATGGGATAAGCGCTTTTAGCTTATCTAAAGATATTAATGTATCGGTGAAGCAGGCGGATATTTTTATTAAAAATTATCTTGATACATTTAGCGGAGTTAAAAATTATATGGACAGCACAGTGGAAGCTGCGCGTGAAAATGGATATGTTACCACGATGTTTGGGCGCAGACGAAATTTGCCTGAGCTTGCATCATCTAATTTTAATATAAGGTCGCTCGGAGAGCGTATGGCGATGAATACACCTATACAAGGCACGGCGGCAGATATTATAAAGCTTGCTATGATAAAAGTGTATAAAAGATTAAAAGACGAAAATCTTGAAGCAAAGCTGATATTGCAAGTACACGATGAGCTGATAGTGGAATGTCCTGAAAATGAAACAAAGCGGGCAAGTGAAATATTGGGCGAAGAAATGCAAAATGCCGCGGAGCTTTGCGTGCCTTTAAGCGCAGATGTGAACAGCGGCGATACTTGGTATGCGGCAAAAGGATAATTTATGAATGTTAAATACAGACAGGCTATAATGCAAGATGTAGAGCATTGCGCTATAGTAGAACAATTTGCGCCAGACATATGGAGCGAAGAAGGAATAAAGGCAAGCTTTAAGGACGAGGTATCTTATAATTTTGTAGCTGAAAGCGAGGGCAAAATAATAGCCTTTTGCTCGCTGCAAGTGGTGTGCAGAGAAGCAAATATCAACACAATTACGGTACTTCCGCAATACAGGCGCTGCGGAGTAGCACAAGGCTTGCTTAATTTTGCCTTTTGCGAATGTGATGCCGACAGTATTTATCTTGAAGTGCGCAGCCAAAATAATGCCGCAATAGAGCTTTATGAAAAGCTTTGCTTTACAAAAATAGGTATGCGCAAAGCATTTTACACAAAGCCGAGTGATGATGCAATAATAATGTCTAAAATCAAAGGGGATAAGCTATGAAAATATTAGGTATAGAGTCTAGCTGTGACGATACCTGTGCCGCTATAGTAGAGGACGGGCGCATATTAATAGCAAACGAAATTGCTTCAAGCGCTGAAGAGCAAAATTTGTATGGCGGTGTAGTGCCGGAAATAGCAAGCCGTAGGCATATAGAAAATATATCTTTGGTAACTAAAGCAGCCCTTGATAAAGCACAGCTTACTATGAACGACATTGATGCTGTGGCGGTGACGTTTGCTCCGGGACTGATAGGGGCGGTGCTTGTGGGCGTAAGCTTTGCGAAATCTCTTGCATTTGCACAGGATAAGCCTTTAGTGCCTGTGCATCATCTGCGCGGACATATCGCCGCATTATATCTTACACATTTGCAATTAACACCGCCGTTTTTGTGCCTTGTAGCATCAGGAGGGCATAGCCATATTGTAAAGGTGAATAGCTATACTTCGTTTGAAGTGATGGGGCGCACAGTAGACGATGCGGCAGGTGAAGCATTTGATAAAGTAAGCCGCACATTAAAGCTGGGATATCCGGGCGGCCCTGCCGTAAGCAAAGCGGCGCTGACGGGCAATGAAAACAGATATAAATTGCCTACTCCGCACGTGGAGGGCAAATATGATGTTAGCTTTTCGGGGCTTAAAACGGCGGTACTTAATATTATTAATCACGCGGAAATGACGGGCGAAGAAATAAATGTAAACGATATGGCGGCGAGCTTTGAGGCAAGAATATCGGAAATATTGGCGGATAAATTATTGCTTGCCGCAAAGGATATAGGCGCAGATAAGATATGTCTTGCAGGAGGAGTAGCGGCAAACAGACGGTTGCGTACCAATGTGGAAAACGGAGCAAAGCGGCTTTGCGCAAAGGTGTATTTACCGCAGATGAATTTGTGCGGAGATAATGCAGCAATGATAGCAGCACAAGGGTATTACGAATATTTGGCAGGCAAACGAGGAAGCAATGCTCTTAATGGAATACCAAGCTTGCCAATAGATTATGAATAAATAAGTATTAATTTAAAATTTTGGGATTGACAAGCAACAAAACGCGTGTTATACTAAACTTGCGTCTAATCTGACGTAACACAAACTAACAAGAGGTATTTAATGTACAACGACAAAACTATCGTCTGCAAAGATTGCGGTCAAGAATTCGTATTTACTGTCAGCGAGCAGGAGTTTTTCGCAGAGAAGGGCTTTACTAATGAGCCACAGCGCTGCAAACCCTGCCGTGATCTAAAGAAGCAAAACTCGCGTGGCAATGGCGGAGACCGCCAAATGTTCGATGCAGTTTGTGCATCTTGCGGTAAAGCTTGCAAGGTTCCTTTCGATCCTCGCAATGACCGCCCTGTTTATTGCAGCGATTGCTTTAGCAAGCGTTAAGATAACAAAACACGAAAGCGCGTTTCTTTACGAAACGCGCTTTTTTGCATTTTGTATAATTAAAAGTAGACAGTTTGGCTCTTTTTTGCGTGTAAAGCTATGCTTTTGCAAGAATAGCACACGAAATCGCTCGAATTTGATTATTTGCATAAAAAAATGGAGTATTTGAAGAAAAAAGTGTAGATTTAATGAATTTAAAGTTGTATAATAAAACTAATAATTAGGAACATATCGCATTTTTTTTATTATTTTGCTTTTACTTTATATCCGCAAAATCAAATCGTTTAACGGAGGTGGACATTGATATGTCTTGTTTAAAAACTGTATTAATTGTTGACGACAGCGCTGTTAGCAGAGCGGCTTTATCTGAAATTTTAGCCGAAGAGTATTTAGTGATGGTGGCAGAAAACGGCAAAAAGGCGCTAAAGCTATTAAAAGAGCATAAAGATGATATATCCGCGATAATGCTAGACCTTATTATGCCCGTTATGGACGGTTATGAAGTTTTAAAACAAATAAATAGTAATGCACAATATAAAAACTTGCCTGTTGTGGTGACGACAAGCAGCAGCGATAAAGACAGCGAGCGAAAAGCATTGGCATTTGGCGCTTGGGATTTTGTGTCTAAACCGTATGATAAGGAAATAATTATGTTTCGCCTTAAAAATGCAATAGACAGAAGCCAGCTATCTGCGTTTAAAAGGCTTAAATATTTGGCTGAATACGATGTGTTAACAGGAATTTACAATAAGGAAAAGTTTTTTGAAACCACTCGTAAAATGATAGATGCAAATCCAAATGAACAATTTGCTTTTTTGCGTTTTGATGTGGATAGATTTCAGCTTATCAATTCGTTTTTTGGCACTTTGGAGGGGGACAAGCTCCTTATATATATCGCTGAGCAATTAGCTAAAGATGCAAAAAAATGCGATAAAGCAACATATGGAAGAATAGAATCCGACATTGTTGGATTTTGTTTTCCATTTGATAAAGCCGAAACTGAAAAAATGGTGAAGCAGTCTAAAAAAACGCTTGCAAAATTTAACCCGAACTATGATATTGTACCGTCTATCGGTATTTATGTAATAGATGAAGCTAATATTTCCGTGGAAGAAATGTACAATAGGGCTACGCTTGCCGCAAAAACGTGCAAAGGAAATTATATTGATATTTCTGCGTACTATAACGAAAATATGAGCGCAGTACTTAATATAGAGCAAGAAATTACCAATGAAATGAATTATGCGCTTCAAAACGGACAATTTGAAGTTTATTTACAGCCACAGTACAATATCCATACAAATTTATCTTGCGGAGCAGAAGCACTTGTTAGGTGGATACATCCCAAAAAGGGAATAATTGCACCGAGTGAGTTTGTGCCTATTTTTGAGCGCAACGGATTTATTACAAAAATGGATTATTTTGTATGGGAACAAGTGTGTAAAAAGCTGCACGAGTGGAAATTGCAGGGGATAAATCCATCGCCTATATCTGTGAATATTTCGCGCGTTAATATTTACAATCCTAATTTAGTGGCGATGTTGTTAGAGCTTGTGAGCAGGTACGAAATAGAGCCGTCGCTTCTGGATTTAGAGCTTACGGAGAGTGCATATACAGACAATCCCACTGCAATGAAAAAAGTAATGGCACAGCTTCAGGGCTATGGATTTACAATAATGATGGACGATTTTGGCAGCGGATATTCTTCGCTTGCGCTTTTAAAAGACATTGCAATTGACGTTTTGAAAATAGATATGCTGTTTTTAGCTAATACTGATATTCCGGGCAGAGGCGAAAATATTGTTGCATCTGTAATACGTATGGCAAAATGGCTTAAAATTCCGGTAATAGCCGAAGGCGCAGAAACAATTGAACAGGTAAATTTTTTAAGAAGCGTTGGCTGTGACTATGTGCAAGGCTATTATTTTGCACGCCCTATGCCGATAAAGGATTATGAAACGCTTTGCGAAAATTCTACGTTAGGAAACAAATTAACAAACAAAAAATTTGACGATTATCATTATGACGATTTATTTTTATTTAATAAAGAGATTAAATCTTTATTTGGCAACGCATTGCGCGCCGCTGCAATATATGAATTTGCAGATGACAAAATAGAGATAATAAGAGTGAATGAAGCATATTATGCTCTTCTTGGACACGAGGATATGCTTGCAAATGCACCCGATGTTTTAAGTATGATTGACAAAAAATTTAAGGTCGCTTTAATAGAAGCATTTAACGTATGCGCAAGCACGCAAACGGTTTCGGAATGTGAATATATGCGTCACCGCGCAGGCGGAACGTCTATTTGGCTGCACACAAAATTAAGCTATGCCTCTACAGTAGGCAACAAAAATATTATCATAGGCGAGCTTACGGACATCACTTTGCATAAGGAAGTAGACTTTGAGCTGCAAAGATACAAAGATTCGTGGCTTACTGAAATACATTCTACACGCACGGTGCTTATCGTAGATGATGCTGTGATTAACCGCACAGTTTTAAAGAAAATTTTGCAAGGTGAATTTGATTTTAAAGAAGCCGAAAACGGAGAAGAAGCAATACAAATATTAAGCGATAAGCGAAACCATATAGATTTGATTTTGCTTGATATAAGTATGCCTGTTATGGACGGAAAAGAATTTTTACTATACAAGAAAAATTCGCCGGAGCTAGATGCAATTCCCGTAATTATGATTACTGCTGATGATAGCTGTGAGCAGCAGGTAAGCACATTTTCGCTTGGCGCAAGCGACTATATTGTAAAACCATTTATTCCTGAGGTGGTAATGCGCCGCGTAAACAATGTATTAGAGGCAAATCATCGCTTTAAAGAAATGGTAAATGAATATAACGCAATGTCGGCACAAATAAAAACAGATTTAATGACAGGGCTTGTTAATCGCGTAAGCGCACAGGAGATTATCTCCAAAAGCCTAGAAAACACTATGGATACTTGTGCTATTTTATTATTGGATATTGATAATTTCAAAAAAATAAACGATGCAAACGGACACGAATACGGCGATAAAGTTATTTGCGCAGTGGCAGATAAATTGAAATCGATTTTTGAAAAAGATGATATTATTGCACGTATGGGCGGCGATGAATTTATAGTGTTTATGAAAAACATTGCAAGTGTAGAATTTGTGGAAAATAAAGCCCGACAGCTTTGCGACAGTATAGCCGATATATATATGGACAGTAAAAATACAGGCGTTACTTGTTCTGTAGGCATAGCGATGACCGATAATAATTCGCGTTCGTTTGAGGCGCTTTACAAAAACGCAGATAAAGCACTTTACAATGCAAATTACAGAGGCTCAAATATTGTGTCAAGATACGGTGAAGACTCCACGGCAAGTTCAATTAGCCAATGGATAAATGATGCGGAGAGCGTACTGGATACTGTAAATGGTTACATCTATGTTTGCGAAAAAGATACATATGAGCTTATTTATGCGAATAATGGCCTTTGTAAACTTTTGAATGTAACAGAGGACGAATGTAAGAGCAAAAAATGTTACGAAGTGTTAATGCACAGAAAATCGCCTTGCGCAGCTTGCCATATGTCCGCTATGGAAAGCGACAAAATATATACAAGATTATTTCAAATGCCGGATAAAAAACAAGCGTTTTTAATGCGCGGAAAAAACATAAACAAAAACGGTGCCAATATTCACTTTGAAATTGCGGTAGATGTAACGAGCGTGAAAAAAAAGGATTTGTGCTGGAGCGAAGTCGGCGGATACGAAGAAGTGTAATTATTTTATTGCAGTAAGAGCTACCGCATACAAAGAAAATCAATTTTAAAATACCGATCCCCAAAAGTTAGTCCTAAAAACTAGTTAGAAGGAGATCGGTATTTTTATGATGAAGTGTTACTACGATTTTAACGCATACATATTCGTAAATTCAGGATTTATTCTTGTGGGAACAGGCAATGGCAGTTATTGGCATATATACTCTTGTACAAACTGAAATTTGTAAATCAATCTTCTTTTTTTCTCTTACTTAAACCTAAAGCAATAAAACAGCAACCTAATGGAATATTGATATAACCTTTTCCAATAAATGCTGCTATAAAAAACAAAATTCCAGCTATTAGGAATAAAAAACCTTCTGTTTTTTTATTCATATTATATTGTCACATCCTAAAATTCTATT
>JAVWEG010000023.1:1572-28210 GCA_036641735.1 Oscillospiraceae bacterium | reverse complement strand
CTCGACCTTGCCTGCCTCACGCACCTGTTTTTTATTTTGCTCCTGTTTCTTTTGTTCCTGCTGTTGCTGCTGCTGTTGCTTTTGCTTTTGGGCTTGCTGATATTCGTCTAGCGACATTTTCGCCAGTTCTGCCTTATACTTTAAACGTTCCTCTTCTTCTGCCTCGGCGGCTTCTTCTTCCTCAGTTTTGTTTACGGGAACCTGTTCTTGCTCAACGTCTTCGTCTTCCTTTTTTTCCGTCTTGTTTAGCTCTGCCTTCTTTTCATTTATCAGTTCCTCTATTGTTGGCGGCTTCCAAGCTTGTTCATTTAGGAAATCGGTGATGTTAAAAGGTTTATCTTCAAGGTCTTGCTTTTCTTCTACCTGCTGGGGCTGCCCCACAAGCATATCCTGCGGCGGCTGCGCCATATTCAGATTTTGCTGTAGCTGCCCTATATTCAGATTCTGCTGCGGCTGCTCCATAATATCCTGTTGAGGATCTGCATTTACAGACAATAAATCTTCCTGCTTCGGCGGCATAAATAGATTGGCATTGTCGTTTATTCCGTTTCCCATATTTCTCCCCTTTTCTCGATTATCGTTGAGTGCATCCTAAAGCTAAGTGTTTTACCGCAGTGCCTTGCAGTATTCATTGTAGTACACCTGAAGCCGATTATTGTTATACGTTACCTGTGCCTTGTACGACTTGCGGTAATCCTCCACGCTGGCATAGTCTCGCGCAGCATATGCGCTGTCGCCCTGCACGTTGATGCCATTATTCTGGAGGAAACATTCAAAGCCGTTAAATAGTTGATTAAACTTATTCATATAGGATTTCAGCACCGCCTCCTCTTTCGTCCCTGTGAGGTTAAAGGTATCCAGCAAGCTTTGCAGATTGGGTAGGTACTCTTTGTACTCCATAATCTTTTGGGCATTGGCAGTGAAGAAGGATGCCGAAAAGCTATTTGCATTGAGCTTAAGCGATGAACTTACATTTTTGAGGATGCTATTGACAATCGTTGCTGCCTTTGCCTTCTCCTCTTGTATCTCCGGTGATAGCGAAGCCAAAGTGTTACGTTCCTTTTCGCTCGACCACATACTAACACCTCTAAATATAGTATTCCCATCAAGCATAGCATTTTTCGCTTGTTCTTTCGTTGCCTTGCGCTTGGATTTTTCGCTTTGCACCCCAAGCAGGTTACCCGTGTGCTTCCTAGCCTGTGTCGCTATATCCGTTGCCTCATCTTGCTCCTTTTTTTTAGCTGCATACTGGGCATCCAGTTGGTTCTTTTTTTTCAGATGGTTTTGTTCTAGCTTTTGCAGCTCACTATCACGCCAAGCCGGAAACCAGCTATCAATTTCTGCTTCCATTGTTTTATACTGCGCTTGATATTGATTTTCAATTTCTTTTTTTGCTTCTGTGTACTTATTCTCATCTACTTCTATTTTTGCGGCCTTTTTTTCAGCCTTTTCATTATCAAGCTGCGCTATCTGTGCATCTCTTCCATCTGTTAGCTCATCCAGCTTGTTTTGCTTTGTATAATTTACCATATCTACGGCTTTTTTGTAGTCCGAATCATTTGTATTTAATTGATTCACCAAGTTGTCTACTTTTTCCGTAATCTTTGCAAGCTTGGCATCAGCTTTTTCAAAGGCCTTATTTGCACTTTTCTTCTCGCTTGGGGATACAATATGAAAATGCGACATTTTTTGGAAATCGGCAGTATTTGCATTTGCCTGCTCAATGCTACTTAGCAGCTTGCCTGTGCGATGGGTAACACCCATCCTGTTACCTGTGCGCCTGACGGCTTTTTTGCGCTGCTTCTCCTGCTCCTTTAGCTCCTTGGCAGATAGCGGAGCTGTCGTTTTTTTGTCGAATTTCGCCATATCCAGCCTATGCTCCAGCACCTCTCTCTGGCTCTCGGCAGCCTCACGACGTATCTCCTGCTCCACCTGCGTGTACACGTCGCCTTTCTGCTCCTCTTGCAGCCCGCCCTGCTCTTTTATCTCTTTAAGATGTGCCTGCACCTTTTGCTCTGCCTGATTTACCTGCTCTACCGACAGTTCTTCGCGCTGCGGCTCCCATAAATTCTTTTTGCCACTCTTTTTGTCTTCGCGGTAACCTACCTGAGCAGTCTCCACTGATTCTAAGCGTGCATCGTAGCCTATATGTGTTTCGGAAAGCTTTAGCTTGGTATTTGCATCCATAAATTCCTGAGTGCTGTCCTTATATATCGGATCCATCGAAGCCTCTGATATATCAGTTAGCTCACGCTCTTCATCTTTATCAAGCACGCCTGACCCACCACCCGCTTGGTCAAGAAATCTAGCAACATTAAGTAAAGCATCTGCTTTATGGTCTGCACCCTTTGTGTCGTAGACATTCTCCACCTTGACCTCGGACTTGGTGACATTGCCAAGCTGCAAGCCTTGAAGCTCGGCATATTGGCTGTAGCCCTGATAAAGCTCCTGCGAGGCATCACGCATCGCATACAGCACTTCTTCCTTGCCATTGGCATCGTAGCCCGAGCGCGCATTCTCCTTGCTCACAAGCTCTAGTAGAGCGGGAAAAAAAAGCGCCATCTCGGTGATTTTTTCGCTGTTGTTTTCAAATGACTTTTTGTTAAACATTTTTTTATCAAGCTGATACTTTAATGCTTGAGAAACCAGCTTGTCCAGCACCGGATGTCTGTCGGCGGGATCTTCGCTCATCAGGCTTTTTGCATCGTCGCCATTGAGCCAGCTATCCATACTCATAGCAGCCTCAACATACCCTGTGCTAATGCCATCCATCCGCATAAGCGGCGCTACATTCGGCTCTTGCTTTATCTGTGTGTCTTTAATCTCTCCGATTGCTTTTTTCATATCCTCGGAGATTTCCGCTTTATTCTTACCATCTATTTGGCTATGGAGCGTGTCCGTGGACTTTATCTCCTCAATATCGCCAAAAACATCCTGTAGCTCTTTGGAATCCTCCGACATTTGTTGATCAATTTGAAATTCATCGCTTATAGAATCAATACCTGCATTAATGTTATCGAGTGCAATATCCGCATCGTCCTCAATATCACCTAAACGCACTTCCCTCACAGGTAGCTCGTCGAGAGCTTCTACTTGCCTTCTGGTTAGTATCTTTCCTGCCTTAGCTCGTCTGCGCAGCTCGGCCTTTTCCATATCCTTTTCGTCATCTGTTAAAGGTCTACCCTCTCTAATGAATTTGATCCGTTCGGCGTATGCCACTTCCTGCGCTTTTTCCTCGTCGTCCACATCACGTCTGAGCTTTTCGTCGTTTTCTGCTCTGTATTGATTATCGGCAAGCATATTGTAGTAACGATATTCCAGCGCATTAAAGGTTTCCTTTGTCTCGGGTGAACGATTATTTTCTTTGGCTGCCTTTACTGCCAGCGCCGAGGAGAACTTTTCGGTAGCCTTGAGGTACCCCTTTGCAATGGGAAGCGCCTTGTCGCTTAACATATCGGTATTGATATTGACTAGCTTTTTCAGCTCCGTCTTGCTTTTTTCAAGCGAAGCCAGCTGCCGCTTGCTAAAGGTCTCTTCCCTGTCCCATTCGCCCTCGTCCTCAATTTTCTCCTGCTTTATGCTAAGCGAGAGCCTTCCTTCACTTTTTCTTTCTTCCTCTTGCTTTGGCTGCTCCACCTGCTGAGGCATCTGTGACTTTAAATATGCATCTACAATGGGATGTAGCTCCTCATCCAGCATCTCATACATATCAAATGACGATACTTCAATCTCTCGCTTATTGGCAATATAATTATCAATTTCCTCGAATCGATCGAATAAGATGTATATTGTGCCTAGTCCATATTCGGGCAAAAGCTTTAAAACTTCCTCGTTTCTGCCCTCAATATCGGTACCGTAACGCTTGTCAATTTCCAAAAGCTGCTTCAGAATTGCTTCGCTGTCCTGCGCCTTTTGCTGCTTGTCCTCTGCTTTCACCAGCTGCTGCACTACATTGGCGTTTTGCATATCCAGCTGTTGCTTGCTTTCGTCAATCTGCTGATCGCCATTAAGTAGCAACGGATTGGGCATAAAGCCTTGCTGCTCACCCATAAAATCCTGTTTCATTGAATCGTTGAGTGAGATATTTTCCTCCGTCTTTTCAAGCTGTATCGGCTCCGGTGATTTAACTATTTCAGAAAGTCCGCCCATTGTTGTCCTCCCTACTGCGCACGTAATGCGCCTTATCAATACTCTTTATTATTTGCCCATTGTCCCCCACATTTCGAGCAGAGGACGGTAAAGCCGACGCTCGTACAAAAGCTCGCTCTTGCAGCCCTCTAATAGCCGCTGAGCCAGCTGCATTACAAGGTCACCCATAGGAGTAAAAAGCACCACGGTATCGTGTGGGACTGTTCGATATAGGTTGCCAAGCGCTGTAAACAGCACCATAGCCGTCGTTCGTCCGTCGTTTGGCTGAGCGCATAGGTAGATTACCTCGACCTCGCCATCCTGTTGCCTCGACAGCAGCGCAGCACTCGTAATCCTATTATCTTTTACTGTCACCGCGCTGGTTTGCAAATCTACGTCCTCAAATATGTCTTCCGGCATCTCAAAATTCTTGATAAACTGCATTTTGTATTCAGGATGCTCTGCCAAAACATCGCCCAACGATAGCGAGTATCGCTTGGAGGATACGGCGGATATATGCTGTTCAATGGTGCTGCCCGCAATATCGCCAATATTAACTGCATAACGTACCCCTTCGCCCTGCAACGACTCAAAGCCATTGTCGGCAAAGAAATGCTCGATGGCGCTATCGCCGTCTTGTGTAGACCAGCAGCCTACCTCAAGCTCGATAAAATGCTGCCTTGCGCACGCCTCGGCCATATATTGCACCAGCTTGCTCCCAAGTCCCCGACGTTGGAAGCGAGGAAGCACCCCCACCGAAAGCACAGTCGCAACACCTGTATCGTATTCACATACAATAGCACCCGCAGGCTCCTCCGGATCGTCCAGCTCCCCTGCGACAATACCAAACCCAAACACAGCCGACTTAGTCAGCTTAGTTTGGATTTGTGGCATTATACAGGGCAAAAACGCATCCATATTTTCTTCTTTAAGCAATATAATTCTACTTGTCACTGCGCTCGCCTCATAACATTTAATACTTTGTGCTTATACAATGACCAAGATATCGGAAAAGCCGACTGAATCAAGCACATTCATAACCTCAGGGGCAACATTGACAAGCTCAAATGTTGCTTTTTTGGAGGCGGCTGTTTTTTGTGCAATAAGCAAAACACGTAGCCCTGCGCTACTGACGTAAGCAACCTCGGCAAGGTCTAGCGTGATGCTGTTGTTTTGCTGAAATGCCGCCAATAGCTCGCTTTGGAGCTGCGGGCTTGTGTTAGTGTCTATGCGACCATTAACCGCCACGATTAGGCGTCCGTTTTCATTTTGTGTTGTAATAGTCATAATAAAAATCTCCTTTGTTATTTAAAAAATATTTATTGTAGAAAGGTGATACCAGACAGCGAATCGCCGTCATCGAGCGCACCGCTCTGTATACTCATCAGCGAGGCATTGACATCCATATATGTAAACGCATCCATTCCAACGCAATCGTTTAAGAATACAATGTTACAGCGACTGCGCACAGGGCTGAACTGTTGGATAAGGAAGCGCAAACAGGCACGAAGGCGCTCATCGGCTTTTTGGCTGATGAGGAGCGTAAAGTCAAATGGATCGCTGCCGTAAATGTTGTTGTGCGCAACATTTTGCTCTTGCAACAAATTATACTCTACCAAGCTAAATGGCACATCTACCAGTATTCGCACCACTCCCTCAATCGCTTGCCGCGTACCTTTTACCGCTAACAGCTCAGGAGTTGCTTTTACAAACTTGCGCAGCATAGCTTCGTCTAGGAAGTTACCGTCTAGCTGCAAGCCCAGCCACTGCGCAAAAAGCGGCAAAAATCGGGCAGGTGCGGTATCTACATCCATATACTGCGGCATTGCTTCGATGATGTCTTGCTGCTCACAATAGATAGTAGAAAAAATGGAGAGATAACGATGATAAAAGTCATCAGGCTGATTTTGGTATACCTGCGGCAAGGTTCTGAAAAAATTGTCTCCGGGGATATATACTCGTATGTCGCTAAGGGCGCCTGTAGCTTCACCCACTAGCTCCATCCACACCCACAGATACCGCCCTTTCAGCTCGTATAGCAGTATATCGGTGCTACCGTCAAAGCACTTGCAATTACAGTCCTCAAAAAACTTTTTCTTGGCGATTTGCTCAATGCTTGAATCGAGCAAAAAGCTGTCGATGTTAATTAAGCTGTCCTTGTACATACAGTCCGGTTGGTCTGATGCTATTATCCGTATGGTAAGCACACCGTCGTCGGTAAGGCTGCTCTTCATTGTAAGCCGCCCCCAAGCACAATTGTCTTTGGCGCTATCAAGCCCTGCTAAAATAATGCTGTGCCGTGCGCCTTTTGCCACCGTTAAGAGACTGCCGTCCTTAGTAATATTAAAGCCTTCTCTCAGCCCTTGCATAAGACGATTGCGCCGTATAGAATAACGTTTAATGCCATTTGCCATCTAGTGTAGCCCTCCTTTTTAGTGTTCTGCCCCCGGATGGGAATACAACTGTAGCTGTAGCTGTCTTGGATAGCACAAGCAGTTGTCTGCCATCTGTATATCTGCGCCTGACATCGTAGCGCCAATGCCCGACTGTGGTAAAATCTGTAGCTTTTCTACCAATTCTATACAGGGCAATGAAATAAGCCTTTGGTAGATATCGTTAAACCGTATCAGCGAGCCAAACGGCTGCTCACCGTTTACGTAATCCAGCATATATGTAAGCAGCTCGCGAATTTGCTCCTCTGCATTCTCATAATAGCTCTTAACGCGAATTAATGCAACTATATCAATGCCCAAATATACAGGCTGCTCAATTTCGACACGGGTGGTTATCGTGCGTCCTCTGTTAATGTATTCGCTTAGCCGCGCGCGATAGGTGGGGGAAAGCATTGGAAGCTCTTTATCGGAATAAGGCTTTACCACAATGCGCACAAGGTTTTTTGACGGCACACCAATAGCCGCTACCTTATGTATACATAGCCCCGGTGTTTGCCTTGCAAGCCTTTCGTAGTCCTCGGGCGTAACCGCTGCCGCTGCTCCATTCACCTGTCTCACCAATGCCTTGCGCAGCTCGGCAATGCCTTCTTGAGTAACACCGCCCTGCCCGGGAGCTGGGTTTGTATACACCTCGTCATCGTGAAACAGCTTGCTATCTATGCCAATATTGCCATTGCTTCCTTGTGTGGTGGCGCAATCGCATATTTGCAAATCGAACCTACTGCCAAGCCCGGGCTGCAATATATGCAGCATACCTGCTGTAGATAGCACCTCGTAGCAGAGATTGTCGGGATCGGTGTTGCCCGGCTTAATAAAATGATAATCCATCGTTCCGTCTGCACCCGGCAGATGTGCAATAAGGGAAAAAGCCGACGGCAGTACATTGTTGACCATACTAAGATCAATGTACTGGTTATCGAAGCCCAAGACAGGGCCAAGCTCGCGGTGGTGAATAAGCTCGCTGTCGTAGCACACTACCCGAACAGCGTTGCGGCCATCACCCGGCCCAAAGCCAAACTGCTTTCTGTCAAAGCAGATAAGAACACCGTCTGCCTGCTCCACCAACGTGTAAAATCGTCCTTTTTCTTCTATGCCTGTATATGGTGTATAGCGCTTGTATGCTTCGCCACTGCGTTCACGGCAAAACACCTCTATATTGCCATATCGTACTAGGTCTCCCCGTAAGCGGATACGTGACGAACGACAAAAGCTGTAGCACTTGGATTTTGTCTCTCGCTGTACAGCCTCAAAAAGATTGACAGCAAGCGTATGTAGGCGCGGCACAACGTCATAATCTGCATTTCGCAATAGGCAACGAATAGCGTGGCCTGCAACAGGCGCTTCGGTAAACACCGCCGGTACATCACCTGCCAGTGTAAGCTGCACCTCGCCGCTAGTGAGCAAGCCATTAGTTGCATCAACCGCTAGGGCATTTTGCCAACCATTTTCGGTATAATACTGCCAGCTTACCTCGCCAAAATCGTTGCCGCCGCCCTGCTCAAAGGGATTGCGGTGCTGCTGCTGCGATACCTCAATCCAAAGGCGCAGTGTCGATTGCTGCGGCAACTCGCCTTTCATTATCATACACAAGCTATCCCCCACCCGTGGCACTGCGCCAAATGGCTGTGCCGAAGAGCGTGTGCGCACGCCCAATAGGTAAGTTATTTCCTTGTACTGCTCGTCACGGCAGCTATACACCTCCGCCAGTGACCACGGAAATATCCGCGTGGCGCGGTCTAGCTCGTAAATCATACTGCCGCTTTGTATGCGGTACTGCGCAGGCAAAGTTTTGGCAGTGCCTGCGGGAGCTTGCAGCAGCAAGGTTGCGCTACGGTTTTCGTGTGAGCGCACTCCTGCCAGCCGCATCAGCTGTAACCGCATATTGTCATTGATGTGGTTCATATTTGATTGTTGCAGTAGCTGGAAGGAGGTAAGGTTTTGCAGTATAGTAATGCCCGGATCTGAAATATTGAAGTTTGTCCACTCCTTTGAATAGAGCGGTATCTGTGATATTGCCTCCGACAACAGCTCTTCATAGCCCTTATCGAGTAAATTGATGCTTGTTAGCATATTGTATTGCGCCTCCCATTCAAAGGTAAAAATGGATATTACTGTGGTAGCTCAACGTAAATGCGGTGTGTACCGTCCACACCAATCATAAAGGGATTTTCAGGTAATGCATCTAAGCTAACCTCGTGTACACCTGTGCGGTCAATGTAACGCGCTGTTGTAATCCAGTGGATAATGCGGCCATCGTATGGGAAGGATTGCAGCAGCATTGCAAGCTGTGATTCACTTGGCATTATGCCAATCTCCCACTCGGAGCTTCCGAGCGGATTTAAAAACTCGCTTATCCGATCGCGAATAAGGTTTTGCACATCAAATGCACGAGCAAGGTCATTCACCTCTACCCACACATCCACCGATATGGATACATAGACAGGCTCTGTCACCAGTAGATTTTCGGTGCAAACCGTAGCCTCACTGCGGCTGAGCAAATGCTCTGTAAGCCTGTCGCGCAGCGCAGAGAAGGAATAAGCGCCATCCATATAGTCGGTAGTCATTACTGCAATCGCTATCATACCTGCCACCTGCTGCCCCTCGGGATTATAGCCTGTAATGCAGCGCACTTTGGCAATGTTATCCGCAAAAGCATTCGTCTCGCGCAGGTAGTCCAGCTGGCTCACTAATCGGTTGTGTCCGTTAATCAAATTCGCCCCTCGGCGGTGAATACGTGCAAGGCTTTCAAGGTTACTGCCCTCGCAGGTGGCAAGAGGATTTTGCAGCTTGTCAATATATAGCGAGCGTCCCACCAGTGCGTTTACTGCATTCACAGGCAAATTGCCGCGCGCACCCTGACAGCAGTAGAGCTGTAGCTTAAACGCTACACCTGTGTTTGCGGCAGGAATTTGCACTCCTACGCCATCGCCAAAGCATATTTTATTTTCCAGCCTATCCAGCACATAATGCCTACTATCGGGCTGTGAACGGTCGAAGCTGTCCACCTCGTCCCAACGGACATAAAACTGGGAAATTTCGCCGAGAAAATTATATTCTACGCGCACCCTATCGGGTTCTTTAAGAACAAGCTCTTGCATCTCGGCGGCAGTAAATCTATTCTTCTCATTAACAAAAACATCTGCTCGCAGAATATTTTGTGCCGACAGCGGAAAGGTCATATTCGGAGTTGTGTTTTCGATATAAAAATTCTCCTCGGGCAGTGTCTCCACATTGTGTATCTCCACCGCATTTACATCTATGCCTGTTAGCACAGGATGATACCGCTGTGGGTTATTAAATGCCGCAGTTTCATCTATCATACGAATCCAGTATCGGCTGATGCCCTCTACCTTGCAGGGGATAAAATCAGTCGGCGGCATAAAACGCACGGTGCCTACCCCCGAGAGCCCGTCTGTACCGTCAATAACCTTAAGCTGCTTCCATCCGGAGGAAGCAAAATACTGGTAAGTAACGGGAACCGACTCAAAGTGTGTGGCTTCTTTAATGTGAAGCAGTAGGCTGACAGGCCCGCTTTCTATCTTACGGTCAAAGCCTAAGTATACCGCATTGCCGCTGTATGGCAAAGGTGAAAATGCAGGAATGGGTATACCCTTGTGCAGCCTTGCGGTGCAGTCTATCACTGTGGTACCGCAAACAGCTTGCAGTCTTTGTGGGCTTTTCCAGTTATCAGCATAAGAATAATCAATTTGCAGCTCACGCAAAACAGGCATAGTGTGAATACATGGCTGTAGATAACAGTTATCTGCTCGCAGCAAGCGCAAACGCAGACACCGCTTAACATAGCCGCCTACCTGTGAAGGCTTCCAGTCCTCGGGGCAAACAAAGGTAATGGTTATATGTCCGCAGTGTGTGCCGTCAAAGAGCGTACTCCACTTGCTGCTGCCCGGCAAATTGCGCCAACCAACGCCATTAAAATACTCAAGCGAAATCTCCTGCGGAGCGGTATTTACTGTATCAAACTGCACCGCTCTCGGCTTTTTCTTAATAATCTTGAGTTCGCCCTTTTCTTGCTCGGGCGTGAAGGTAACAAGCTTGTCGCTAGAGCTTAGCTCGAATGAGATATTGATAACCGAGCCTTGCTGGCTGAAAATTTGATGATGACCTATGTAGCACTCATCAAACAGGCTTGCAGTAGTGCCAAGCGGCATAAATGCATCGCCCATCAGCTCCTGCTCGTTATGGCAAACAAAGTCGGGTGAAACCGGCTCACAGCCTGATGCCATTTGCAGTGACGATACAAGCATCGGCTCGCCAACGGGCTGTAATGCCTCCACGCGAATCATATCATTTATAATTTTGGCGCCTTCCACGGGGGCAGGGGCTTCGGGATCTTCCTTCGCCTTTACAAGCAGCAATGTATCATCCTGCACCGTTACACTCGCAAACGGGCGAGTCCCCTCGGGTGTAACGTAGCACCAACGATAGCACATTGGATCAGCAAGCACCGATGCAAGCTCGCGGCCCGAGCGCTCCTCGGTAATTTTTAGGGAAATTGGCATTCCCGGTAATGTGTCAAAGATATAATTATGGTAAAGCAGCAGTGCATTATGCTCCACGCCCTCGATGCTATAGTCAAATAGCGGCGTTGCCGACAAAACTGTTACCGGCTCGATGTCTTCATTACGCACCGTGCGCAGCGTTTCAAGATCTATTGCCTGCAAGCTGCCTAAAAGAGGGATAATCTTGCCAAAGTGCTGTGAAATAGACAGCATATCCGTGAGCTTGGCACTGGTTAGGTAAAGATCCTGTGCTGTCTCGAATACAATCGGTTCATTATCTGCATCGCGCCCTACAACACGGCTACCGCGTGAAAGCTCCACCCCTGCTACTGTCTCGCTGATAATTTCGGCGGTAACAATGCCCCTTGATGGGTAGGCAGGCAGCAGCGATATCCCAAGCATATTAATAAGCTCTGTATGGTACTTTTGCGGCAACAAATTCAGCTTACGCACGTTTTCCTGCATTTGGTTTGCAAAAATGAGCGCTATAGTTGTACCAATGTCGGGTGACTGCGGAGTAAACCTCCACTCGGGTGTGTAAGAGGCAGCCAGTGTCGCCAGTCTTGTATGTAAATCCGACAATTGCTGATCGCTTACAAGCACCTGCGGTTGATTATCCTTCATAGTAGTCCTCCTCGCCCACGTCAACTGCGCCATTTACCGTTAGGTAAAACGGGAAAACAAAGTTATCGGGCGTGTTGGTTTCGCGAACATTGTATCTAACGTTTACAATCAGGCAATCCTTCCTGCTCTCGGACGTTACATTTATATTTACATCTGAAATGCGAGGCTCCTGTGACGTAATCTGTTCGCGCAGCTCGCTAACCATCATATTAATGGAGGTCGCGCTTATATCCATAAAGGTGTACTGCATAAGCTTGCTGCCAAATTCCGGCACTAGCCAACGCTCACTTTGGTTTGTCATCAGGATGAGATAGATTGACTCCTTTACGCTCTGCGCTCCCGACGAGGCGGCGAAGCGCCCTGTTGCCGGGTCAATCTGTGGTGGAAACTTCATACTTGTACCCAGAAATGCCTTGTCCATCGTATCTCTCCTTATCCAATCTTAATAGGGCTGCCGCCAATGGAAACCATTCCACTGCTACTAATCTTGTGGCTTGCCGAGGCATTCTCGGTAATCTGTCCACTCTCGAACTTGATAGAGCTGTCTGTTTTAATGCTGGCGCTATTGGAAGCATTTACGGTAAAGTCGCCTGAGCTGATGCTTACTGCTCCCGATTCGCCGTTCATCGAGACGGTGATATTGTCTCCAACGTTGATTGTCAACATTCCCCGTACTTTAATTTCACAGCTCTCTGAGCCTTCGGTGGTTATCAGCTCAATTTTATTTGCTTTCTTTTTGTCTGTCAGCAAAATAGTTTGGTTCTCGTTATCCAGCATCACCTGTAACATATCGTTGGCTGTTGTCAGTATCAGCTTATCCTTGCTGCCGTCCTCGCTGTCGGGGCTGTCGTCAAAGGTAATAGCTGTACCGCGGCGAGTGGCAATTTTCTTGTAACGGTTTTTTTCGTCCACTACCTTGCTTACAAAGGTGGAATTATCTTTCGGCACACAGCCGATAATATAGGGCTTTTCAATCTGCCCACCCTCGAAGATTACCAGCACCTGATCGCCCACCTCGGGCAGGAAATAGTGTCCGTAAGTGGGGCCGCTTGAGGGCATAGCAAGCCTTGCCCATTGCAGCTCGTTTGCTGCATCGTCACGGGTAGGTATGGTAATGCAAACCCGTCCCGGCATATCCTGATCATAGTTTTTGGCAACAATACCGCGCACCACACCATAGATACGGCTATCGCCCATCTCGGTCTTGGTAATCTGCCGTTCGGTAATTTCACTCAATATATCATACATACTCATGGCATACCCACCTCCGTATTTTGAACCTTGTCGGCACAGCCGACGATGCTGGTGCGGTAGCCACGATCACTGCTAAAGGTGTGTGTAACACGCATAATATAAAAATCGTTGTCGCCGGGAGTCTCCATATTATGTATAGTAATAAACCGTCCCGGGCAAAGCTCGGGTATGCCGAAGCATTCCGCCTCCAGATTACCCAGACGGTAAGACATCTTCTCCATAAGTGAATCTACACGAGCTTCGGCATCAATATCAGTGATAATGGAAGGATCTACAAACACCTTGCTCCCCTCCGACACCATATCTCGCGCCGCAGACGCTGTAGAAATTTCGTTATCCATCTTCTTCTTGTAGGTAACAAGCTTGCCGTCGGCGGAATTGATGGCGCGTGCCTCGATGCTGCCCACAATGCCTGTGATGCTGTACTCTATCCGAAAAGAGATAAGCCCCTCACCTACCGACAGCTGCATAAGCGGTATTTTATCGCTCTTTGCCTTGCGGAAGTAAATGATGCCCCTGTCCACAAAAAATTCAAAGTTAAAGCGTTTTGCGGCACGCACGATAAATTCGTAGTCGCTCTCTGTTACCATTTCTATTGTCTCGGCGGATGCCGTGCTGTCGCCGCCGCCACCCTCTTGCTTGTCTGGGGTATCGCTTACTTCCAGATCGATATATCCCTCTTTGAGCTTGAACTTCTCGTAGCTCGAGCCGGGACGAGTGAATATCTCGCGCACCGCCTCGCCGTAGGATTTTGCCTTGAGCTGTGCGGCATAAGAGTTTGCCATCATCAGTCCCTTGATATCCATACAGGACACCTCGATATAGGGCAAATCACCTGGGTCATAGCCAAAGCTAATCCCTGCCACAAAGCCTACAAAAACAGTTTCTGCATACGTTAAATAACCAATATCAAGCTTGACAACTGCGCCAAGATATAGCTGATTCTTGATATCTTCGTACCTAAAGGTACCCTTCTTGTGGTCGTAGACATTGTAGATGCGAAAGCTTGCCACCGAAGCCTCATATCCTGCGGTAAGCTCTATGATGAGATTGTCTACAATTAGCGGTGTCCCCTCAGCCCTAAGCTCCATACCGCCCAGCAGCAGCTGTACGCATGGAGCGATCATGCCACCATATTCATCAAAAAGAGCATTGTATTCAAATGTAGCGCTGATCGGTGCGCCTGCGGATTCCATTGGCATACTGCTACCCCCTTGCTTTGCTTAGAAAAAGTTAATCCATGTGCCCAGCTGCTGTGCCTTAGTGCGTGAGTTATAGGTCTTGTCCTCCGGATCCAGACCTTCCGGATCCGGTCCAAAGATGCTCGTTAATGCCTCCTGCCAGTACTCATTGCTTGCATCGCCTTCCTCATTGGAGGAGTTCTGCACAATAGTAAAATTTATAACACTGCGAATAGGCCGTCCCGAAACCGAAAACATCGTGTACTTCGCCTGCATATCTTTGATTTCACCATGAAAGCACATATCCGCCCAATAAAGCGATACGCAGCGTGATTTTGTTCTCTGCATTGCCGCCAACAAAGCGTTGGTTTGAGGCTGCACGGTGTGTGCCCTCGTGTCTGTGGCAAGCATCACATCGTTAACAATATTACCTGCCGAGATGTTGAATTTGTCAAACATAAAGGCATCGGGGACGACTATGTCATCAAAGATAAGCTCAATCATCATAATGACCGACGGAGGAACCGATGCACTCAAAGGTACGTTAGGGTCAAAAGCAGGGAGCAAAGGCCTAATGGGCATACTCTCGGCGCTGGCTGTCATATTGATGGAGGAAGGATTGTACTGCACCTCCATCACATAGTCACCTCTGTCCGGCTCATCTGCGATTATGGTTGACTCGCCTGCCTCATCCAGCTTGTTCATTGTATTAGTGATTACAAATCCAAATTTGTCTTTTTTTTTGGCGCCTATTGCACCCTCCTTAGCATCCGCCGGAGTATAATGCAGCACCAGCAATGCCTTATTTGGGCCACCTAATATGGCATTTTTTTTGTCAATAAGTCCTGCCAACGCTCACACCTACCTTCATTAGAGATTTATTATGTTGTTGTCCTGCGTACGGCTACTAAACTGCCCGCCCGGGCCACTGAACGTTGTGTCAAAGTCTTTTACCCACTGATCCTGTGTCGTAGCTTCACGCTTCATACGAATAGCCACTACCGCACGCACAGGATGTCCCGCCGGTGAAAACATAGTATAACGCACCTGCACATACTGCAGAAACCCATCAAAAACAAAGTCACGCCACCTGAATTCAGCTTGACGAGTATTTTCATCTCGCAGCGCCGCAAGCAACGCTTCTACCTCATGTCTGACGGTAAAAGTTTTTCCGATGCTCGATATTCCGCCCTGTATACCGGATGTAGAAAACGTTCCGTTATCCATTATAAAGGCATCAATCGGATTCATCTTATCAAAGATTAGGCTAACGTTCAGGTTTGCCATAGCTCCGACAGGTGCCTCCTCTACCTTCTCGGCATGAAGCAAAACCGATTGCTTGTTGATTTGAAGCGCGCTTGTATTTAGCGACAGCTCCGAAGGATTAAACTGCACCTTAAAGATAAGCTTACGTGGTTTAAGCTTTGGTGCTGTGTTTCCCGGTTTGTTGTAAATATCATCAAGCTCCTGCCCCGGAGGATACATCTCTACCTCCTCGGGTTTCTTTACCGGTTTGTTATTCTTCAGCGCCTCTTCGGCATCTTTCTTTGCCTTATCAGCTGCTGCTTTCCTTCGCGCCTGTCTGTTTGCCATAATAGCATCCTTGTGGTGCCTGTAGTCCAAAATAGTAAACTGAGCAATCTCGGTCACTAAACCGAGCGCACTATTACGAACATCTTCTACTACTTTTGGTGGTGTTACCGGCATAGCATTTGCCTCCTAACAATTGCAGCGATGGCTGCCTATTTAAAACCGTCCGCGACGGCTACGTTCCAGCTGCAGCTTTCGCTCCATCTGGCTGTAAACCTTCTCGCTGATATCACCCATTTGCCGTGTTAACGCACGGTTGACAAGCTCTGTAATTTCCTCACTGCTCTGAGTGACAATCTGCTGATTTAGGTTTGTTGTGGTATTTTCGCGTATAGTGTTTACATTTACCTGCTCCACCTGCTCCTTGACAACCTCGGTACGGCTGGTCTTTTGCTGCTCTAGCAGCTCTAGCAGCTCCTCGTCCACCACCTGACGCTCGGTTTTATGCACAATGGGTAGAGGCTGTACCTCCTGCGGACGGTTATTGTGTTGCCGTGCGGCTGCCGACTGTGTTAGCTCGTGCAGCACCTGCTGTGCTTCCTGCTGCTCTACACGCGTGGTATTGGTTTGCAATAGCTCACGCTCTACCTTCTCCACCGTGTGGTTTGCTTGCAACGCCTCCTGCACACCACGGTGCAGCTCCATAGGCGATGCACTATGCAAGCCATCCTGCAGTGCATTGGGGTTGTTTATATACTGCGTTACCTTTTCCAGTACATAGCGCGTTTCGGGTGAAGCAAGCTCCAGTGCTGCCTCAATCTCGGGGGAGTGGTTATACTCCAGTGGTGTTTCGGGACGCGCTCGCAGCTCGGCAAACAGCTTTTCAGGCTCATTGAGTGCGCGCAAGGCATCGGCACGTATTTGTGTAGGATCTACAGGCTGAGGAGGTGTTGCTTCGCGCCGTAATACCTCGGTGCGCTCACGCAGCCGTACAAGCATCTCTCGATTTTTGCGGTCGATTGCATCTAGCTGCTGCACCAGTATTTCGGGATCCATCTCCTGCTCGGGGGTAGGTAGCTGTGTTAGCAGCAGCTCGTCGGGCGGCTCATTTATCTCGCCGCTTGGCGGCTGATTTGGCTGTTGCAGCACCTTTGTTAGCTGATTATATATCTGTTCTACAACGGGCTGCATTATATTGTTAGCTATCTCTTGCTCCTGTGTTACAGGGCGGCTTTGCTCTCGCTGTGACAAAGCCTGCTGCTCGTCAGCCTGCTGCTGAGATATTTCGCCCTGTAGCAGCTCTCGCAGCGGTTCTAGCATTGCAGGAGTATGGGGTGTAGGCGGTGTAACAGGCGGTGTCCCATCCAGTAGATGCCTTGTAAGCTCTGTAATGTGGCTTGTCACCTGCTCTGTGGTAACCTGTGTCTCTCGGGACGGCTCACTGCCGTCCTCCTCTATTAGCAGCTCCTGCTCCTCAGTGCGGTGTTCAAGCTTCGCAGGTGAGTCAGCTGCTAGGCTCGGCATCTCGCCGCGCACATTTGGTGCAAGCTGCTGCTTTGTGATTAGCTGCCGTAGTAGATACGCCTCGGTGTTGTATACTGCCAGCCGCGACTGTGTATAGTCTGCACCCTCGTTATATGTAAATGACTGTCCGCTGTGGTAGCTCTCGAAGCGTGACAGTGTGTTATAGGCGGTTTGTTCAAGCTGCTCTGCCACATCTGTCCAGCTATTGGTGGTGGCATAAGAGGCTTCGTAACGCTGTGTAAGTAGTTTGTCAACGGTTGACAGCAGCGTAGCGGTAAACGCCTGCTGCAACACCTCGCGCTCGGTGGTGGGTACTGGGAGCAATTCCCCTGTCTCGTAGCTATTCTGATAATGGTGCAGTGTCATTTGGCTGCCGCTCACCACATTATTGCGCAGCTCATTTAGCTGTAGGTGAGCGCTCACACGTAGCTGCTCTGATAATTGCAGCTGTCGACTGTTCACAAAGTTATTCACCATCGAGGGGCTTGCCTGATGTGCGTGCAGCTCCTGATAAATATCCCCCGTATGCAGCCTATGATATATCTCGTTGTGTAAGTAGTAAGGGCTGCCGTCTACCGTTACCTGCTGAGTATTGCTGTTACGGCTATCATAATGCTTGTGCGTTTCGGCAGACGTCTTGTTAGCGGCAAAATGCTGCACGGTCTCGTTGCGATACAGCGTTAGCAGCTCTTCTATGCTCTGATGCTCATTGCGAAGCATCTGCACCTGCTGCATAAACTGCTGCACATTCTCTATACCAAGCTGATGCAGCATCGAGGAAATATATACCCTGTCTTGATAGGTAAACTCGTTATTTTGGTTCACTGCAATGGTATTGAGCAGATTATTTACCACCGACATTGTAATATTGCGCACATCGGTGCTGCTCTGCTTTATGTTTATAGCTGTTGTGCCGCCCATATCCTCGGGAAACTCGGTCTCGGGAGAAAACAGCATCATCAGGTCACTTGGATTGATGGTAGACTGCGTCATATCGTAGTTGCAGGCAAGCACCCCTATCCCTCTATTGGAAAGGGTGGATAGACCCCGTGCCGATTTTAGCTGTATTGGTTCGTGTAATATTAGCAAGCGGGGTCACATCCTTTCCTGTATTAGTGAGGTATCGGCGGCAATGGTGTGCCGTTCTTTTGCTGTGCCTGTGCCAGTAGCTTTTCTGCATTTTCGGTAAGCTCACGCAGATCGGTCTCGATGGTAAAGCTTCTTGCAGAGAAGCCTGCCTGTCTCGCAACGTCCACGGATTTCTTGGTCTCCTTGTATATCTTGTTTGCTTCTTCTAATTTAGGCTTTCTCGCCAATCTCGCTGCCTTATCGGCGGGGCTTTCCTTTGGTGGCTTTTTATCCTTCTCTAGCTGTGCTTCTTCCTCTTCTACCTTCTTATCGGCATCGGTAACAGCCTTAAGCTCGGCTCCGTATTTATCCATCTCATCCTTCTTATCCGCTTTCAGCTTGTCTGCCGCCTCCACTACTGCATCGCAGCGCGCGCGTAGCTCGGCTTCCTCTTTGTCTGTTGCAGAATTAGGCTCATTGGTTGGGCCGGCTATGTCCTCGCCTGCCGCCTCACTCCACGGAATATCCACCACCACCAGCTCACGGTAAGCAACAGTGACGGTCTCCACCAGCAGCTCAGACTTCATAGCATCAAGCTCACCATAGGTTTTTTTGATGATGGTGCAGCCTGTAAAGGTATAAGTACGTGCCACAATAAGCGGCCAAAACTGCCCCGGAATACGGCTTACCATCAAAACAAGCGGCAGCAGCATATTTGCGCCCAGCGGCAGTGTGTCAATGTAGTTCATGCCTACATATCGGTCAAATTCAAAGGTAAAGGGCTTTGTTATACCCTTGCGGCGCATATGCACATAGTCATTGAGTCCGCCCTCTTGAATGTAGTCGAACTCAAGCTCACGTGTAAATGCACGAACAGACTTAAGTGGCATATCAAACGCTGCCTCTACACGCAGCATAAAGTTAAAGCCTGTTAATACTCCACGGCCTTCATTATAGTATACCTTATTTCCTTCGGTAAGCTCTCCCATTTAAAAATCCCCCCTCATACGTGGTCGTGAAAATTCGGTGATGCTCTTAACCTTGCCTACTTTACTATCCGAGGGATTGAGACTGCGGTTAATCCCCGAAATCTCATTGCACCAGCGGCGACGGCTGTTATGGTCAAGCGCCATCACCTCCTCACCACTCCAATGAAAATAATAGGAGATAAAGCTCATCTCACGATACAGCTCGTCAACAGGGTACAATATTATCCCTCTTGAGTAAAATTTATTGGCACCTTGTGGGTTTTTCCACAATCGGGGCACACCACCGTCATAGTTGGTGGCTCTATATCATTTATCCGCTGATACATATCTTGCAAAAAAGCAAGGTCGGCGGTAAAAAGTCCTTCGATGGTTTGTGGGAAGATACTATCAGTACCCTCCAGTTGTGTGACTACGCGGGAAAGGATGACAACAGTAAGATAGCTTGGGTTTGCAAGCACGCGCGGATCGCGTGTTGCGGATATCTCGTCACCTGCTGTGGCGAGGCGCATCTTGCCCTTGCGATAAATATTACCGCTTGCATCTGTCAAGCCCTTGGGCAGCGTAAAGTCGAATACAGTGTTCATAGGAATGTCCTCCTTCGGCTATTGCGGCAATTAAGCTATGCCGCTTTGTTGTGTGGCTCTCCACCGCAGTATTACTACGGTGGAGAACAATCACAAAGGTTGATTAATTATTCGGCGCCGCCGATTGCTGGGTAGGTAATCTCTTCATAAGCGATTTCCAGTGTCTCAATAGCGATGTCACTTGCTGTCGCGTTAAGGTCTGGGCCTTGATATTTGCATACCCAGGCATTTTTAAGTATCCAGTAGTTCTCGTCGCCCGATACCGCTGTGCCAAGCGATTGGGGTGAGTTTGCATTGACAGTGTCAATAATTTGAATACGGATATTATCACGCACAATGGCTGTGCGCTGCTCACTGAGGCAATCAAAAATCCATTTTTTCCACGCGTTTGATGAAGTGTACCCCATTTTAAGGGTGACGTTGCCGTGGCTTACTAGCCCCGGTACTTTGACGGGAGCAAGGCTTCCTGAGTTGCCTTGCCTAAAATCAATAGGTTTTACTGAACCCTCAACGCCTGTAACCTCACTAAATGCTGCTGTACCGCCGGCTGCCTTGTCGACGATAAAGTTCATTTTCGTTAATGGATAAATACCTCCACCCGATGGTCCTTTTCCTTCTGCCATAACTTATTTCTCCTTTAACAGTAAATTATTTTAAGTGGTGTTGTGTCGTCCTTAGGATTCCGCGTCGGCGGTCATCTGAGATACCCTGAAGATAACAAACTCGGCAGGGCGGCTTGGCGCAATACCAATTTCGCAGATTAAACGCCCGTTCATAATGTCGTCACGGCTCATTGTGCTAGTACCCACATTTACAAAGAATGCCTGTGCAGGAGTTTCGCCGTTAAGCATACCCACACGGTACGCGCTCTCAAGGAATCCGCTGATAGTCATTTGCACACGAGACCAAAGCGCTGCGTTGTTCGGCTCGAACACCACCCAGTTTGTGCTGGTGCGAATGGATTGCTCGATGTAAATGAATAGACGACGGATATTAACATACTTGAAGGATGCGTTGTTGCTTGCTGTGCGCGCGCCCCATACACGGATGCCCTGTCCCGGGATTGCACGGATAAGGTTAACGCCAATTGGGTTAAGCAAATCCTGCTCGCCTGTGTTGTAGTTAATAGAAAGCCCTGTGCATACTACACCCTCGTTAGCAGGTGCTTTATGTACACCGCGAGTGATGTCGGTACGTGAGTAAATGCCTGCCATTGCACCAGATGGCGGAATGAAGCCCGGCTTCTTGGTAATAGGATCGAATGTCTGAATCCACGGATGATAGATAGCTGCATAGGTGGAATCAATCATTGAGCGGTAGTCTGCAATGTCGCTCGTTTTTACAAGAGCCTTTGGTACATCGAGGATAGCAAAACGGCTCTGTGTTTGTTCGCAATGGTTTACAAGCGAAACGATAACATCGGGCATTGTAATGCCGGGAACTGCAAGGATAGAAGCCTCTGCATTTTCCTTAAAGGAATTAATACCTGTACGTTTGCCAGGGCCCTCGTCACGTCCTACGTAGATAGACTCATTTACAGCATCGAGTGTGCCGTCTGTGCCGCCTGCGAATGAAATAGAACCCTTAGTTACACCCTTGCCGTCAAACAATGCGGTAACAGGATGCTGAATGCCCTCGATTGGTGCAACTGAAGCCACTGTTACAAGGTTACTGTTTGAAAGGCGCTCAGCCACATAGTTCTTTGATGCTGGGTTGAGGCAAAGACCTGTGTAGGTCTCTACGTCGTTCTCGTAACGAATGGTCATATCCAGCTCTACAGAGTAGACAAGCTTTTTCGGTACAAGTGCAGCATCAATTGGGCTTGCCTTAAAGTCTTGCTCAAAGGTTACCGTATTGTCAAAAATTGTCTCAATGCGGTTAATCTCGCCGCCAAATACAACGATATCGCCCTCGGCAAAGGTTGCTGTATTGCGAGCAACGTAGATGCGGTCTTCTTGCTTTGATACTAACTGTAGCTTGCGGCGGTTAGCTGTTTCGCAATTTACAATTATACGGTTGCCCCACTTGCCCTCGTTGGCTGCACGCAGCCTCAATGGGCCTTGCTCGGCATAAGCGCAGGTAGCGTTACCGGGAATAACGCGGCTTACAAAGCAGCGTGTGCCGCCATTGTTGAAAAAGCTTTCAACGCTGTTAGGCAAAAAGCGGTAATCGCCGTGAGTATACTCGCTGAGGTAGCCGCCAAACTGGCGCATAAAATCAGCGAAGTTTGTGCAAAGTGATGGAGTACCTATTGTTGGGCCTTTAACAGTCATACCTACAAATCCTGCGGTACTTGTGCCTACGCCCTCTATCGCACGTGGAGCAGAGTCGATTTCCTCGACATATACGCCCGGAGAAAGATATTCAGCCATAATTTTGTTGGTTACAGGTAGTAGCCTATAACCTGCCTCCTTTCAATTTGGGGGAAATTATTGAGTAATGCCTGAGTGTTGCTTGGGCTACAGTACGGCTATAAAACAACCGCCCCTTGCCCCGGAGTAACGATACGAATAACGCCGCCAAAAGCGCAGATAAGCTGTGCGTCAGTGGACAGACAAGGCTTGCCGCCTGCCAGCGGAGTACCGCTGCACTGCCATACCCCCATTGGGGAGGGTATGCAGGGCATAGGGGTGAGTACCCCTAATGCTGCAGCTGTGGCTGCTGCCACAGTCGGGTTTGCCAGGGACATACACATACCGCAGGTGCCTACATTGGCCACGGGGACAGAGTCCTGAATGGTAGCCACGGGAGCGCCTCCCATAAGGACAATAGCCTGCGATGTGACGTTAAGTTGACCTACTGCGCCCATTGTACAAGCAATGGATGCGCCTGATACAACCGGCAGTGCCATCGTTGTTTCCCCTCTCTATAAAAATGATATTATAGGGTAAAATTATTGGTCTCGTGGAAATTGAGGATTTTAAAGAACTCTTCCTCTCCCACTTGCCAGCGCAAAATCCATTCCGCCTGAAGGCTTTCGTCCTGCGCACGAAGTAAATAGCTGCCGTCATCCTTTACCTGCCCGATATTCATTGGAACAATGGGTAAGCTGTTCCCATCTAGCACCAGTGGGCGGTCTACTGCATAAATCTTTGGCTTTGTCTTTACCTCGTTCAAAACGCGAAATGGTTGATAACCTGTGTTTGTGCTATTGCGCACCGCATAGTGGAGATTTTCCAGAGACAGCGGATATTGCGAGAATACTGTCATCTGCTTTAGCTTTGCATTGTACTGCTCTAGCAGACAGCAGCTTCCTGTAATGGGTATTGCATCCAGTGCAGTAATGCCCGGCAGCTTGCCCGAAAACGTTAAAAGCTGTGTGTTTGTGCCTGTCGGGGTAGGAATCATATGCATCTGTAACATCGGCATTTGATTATTAAGCTTGTCGTATTGCACCCGTAGGGTGGTATACTCATAGCCCGAAAGCTCCACAGTTAGGTCAAAGTCCTCGCGCCCACAGCCCACCACCAGTACTTGTCCTGTACCGCGCCGCTGAAACAGCAGCCTATCGCCGTTTTTATATAGCCGAATTGGCGGTGTGTATATGCCGAGGCCCGTTGTGGTGTCAATAAAATAAAGCACCAAATCCAAACTGTGTACTATTACAGCCATGCATTATTCCCCCCTTTTCTTAATGGCTTTATCGTCCATCTCCACTGTAAATGTAGCACTGGAAACGCGTGGCGAATCTACCACTACTTCGCTGGATAGCATAACAGGCGCTGCCCTGTAAAATAAGCTTACCTGATACGGCTTGCTGATAGCCGACCACACACGGGTTTTTTCGTCCAGAGACATTCTTGCAGGTACAAAGGCAATTGGTGGCTCGTCCACCTCCAGCCAAGTTTGCATATCACGCGGCATTGCGTAGCTGCCGTCATTGATAATCTGTGCGGCACGTCCCAAAATCTTTTGGGTATCGCCTGCCTTTAGTCCCATCTGCGAAGAGCCATTAATAAAAATCATATAATAGAGCGAATAGGGCTTTGGTGGTTTTCTAAGCCGCGTTTTGCCTGTACCCACCAGCGGCGGCATCGATACATCCATTTCGACACGAATGTCATAGAGGTAAATGCCAAGCAGGTAGTCAACCTCCTTTTCCGAGGGCGAACAAACCGAGATATTGTTGGCGGAGGGCACAGGCTCGGGGCACATCTTTTGCTGTAGCAGCTTCACAAGATGCTCCGACACATCCGAGATAATCGTATAATCTGCCATTAACTCACTCCTTTCAATGTTTTTAGTGTATCTGCCAATATAAGCTTTATTTCCGTAGAAAGCATTACACCGAGCTTTGTATCCGCCACATAATATGCCTCGGCATCAAAGTTTTTCTGTGTGTAGCTCTCGTGGATATGCATAGCATCCTGCCATTTGGCGGCTATTGTCATCTCCTCGGATTTTTTGCCGTTCTTGTCACGATTTACCGTGGTGGCATCTACCGTAAAGCTGTAATAAGTGCCGCTTTTGGTTAATGTGTTCATAAGCTGCTGCTGATACCACACACTGCGCATACCTGTGTGATAGCTAAGCACCTTGCAAGGTATGTACTCGTTGCCGCTGTCATTTATGCGAATGTAAGTATATGGGTTACCGTCACGGAATATCATCTCTACCCATTTGTTTCGCAGCCTATCCAGCTCCTTGTTGTTGTCAATATCCGCCGCTTGCCCTAATGCACCTGCTATAGCGGCATTTAGCTTGTGCTTAGTGGGGTCATAATCAAGAAACAGCTTGTTCACTGCATCCATATTGATAGACGGTGGCAAATCTAGGTTTTTTAATGCCTCGGCCGCCTTTTCTATCTGATCACCAAACGATTTGTCTCCTTTAAGGTCGCGCTTATCCTCCATCTCGTCCTTTAGCTTTTCAATGATAGGCCCTGCGCTCCCGGGGTTTGTTTCGGCAATATCAATAAGGTCATCAATTACCCTGTCTATAATCGGATTTTTGCCGCCGTCAATGGCATCCTGCCCCTCGTCCTTTAGGTCAATTACGCGCTTGCCATCGCCTGCGCCGCCATCCTCAAGCTCGCCTTTAGCATCCTCAAGCTCGTCCTTTATTTTGTCTGCAATGTCACCGTCGGCATCCTGTAGCTTGTCCTCTAGGTCTATAATCTTCTTTTCGAGGTCTGCATTTTTGTTATCGTCCAGTATGTCTTTACGGCGGTTATTGTCATCTATCTTGTCTTGAATTTTATTGCCGTCGTCCAGCTTGCCTTCATCTATCGCCTTTTCTTTTTCCTCCTCCAGCTCGTCCTTTTTGGCTTCCGCCTCGTCTTCCTCGGAGGTATCGTTCGCTATCTTGTTGCGCAGATTTTTAAGAAACTCGATATGTGCCTCCACGCTGCCTTTAGCGCCATTTACAAAGCTGTCGTCGGGTACGAGCTTATAGTATTCTTCCGCTTGTTCTATCCTTATATCTAAGAAATCAAGCGCCGCTTGCTTTTCCATACGCTCTACCATTGCCACTATAAAAAACTCAAGCTCTGTGCGAGATGCCTCTAGCCAAGCTATCTTTTCGGTAGCAATGGCAGTGAGCTTTGCTTGCTCCGCTTCGTTTTTTACAGCTTCTTTAAAGTCAGCGCTTTCGCCTGTTGCCACGCGCTGTAGATATACGGCTGTCGCCGCAGGGGTAAGCTCGTTTGTCAGCATTGCAAGCTCTGCAGGTATATCGATAAACTCCTTGCCCTCAATGCGTTTTAGTATCACTAGGTTTGCAAGCAATGGATCTGTCGTTGCCGCGCCTGCCCCCGAGGTTACCGCCGATATTAAATCACTGTAATAATTGTATCGGTAGGTATTCAGCACTGTGCCGCCCTCGGCAATCTGCTTTAGCTTCCATTTAGCAATAGAGTTTTTTACATTTGTTTGGCTCTCGCTAATGGCAGGCAGTAGCTCGTCGGGCTTAGGTGTCTGCTCGTTACCTGCCATCACTTCGTTTAGTACCTTTAGCTGCGGATCAATCACCTCAAGGAACTTGCCGCGCCTTGTCGCATCCAAATGCTCTAGCCCTCGCTCAATAACATCTAGCTGCTCCTTAGTTGCCTTACTGCCGCGCATTGTCGTTTGGTATGCGAATAATGCGTCTAGCTGCTCGTCGTACTTTGTGAGCTTATGCTCGGTAGGTATTGTTTTAGTGCCTTCCAAAAAGCTTGCCACAGTCTTTCTTGCGCTCAAATAGGTATTTACCGTGTGTAGGTACTCGTGCTGCTTAATAAGCGGCCGCAGCTCCTCTATCTCGTACACATCGTATGGTGCAGGCAAATCGTATGGGTTTACAGGCTTACCTGTACGTAAATCATATGTAATGCCGTCCGATTTGGTGTGATGTGTAAATAACAGCGCCGCAATGCGCTTATCGTCTATCGGCGAGCCGTATTTTGCTATGTCGTCAAGGCTGCTGGCGGTGGTGGTATTAAACCATTTGCCGTCAGCCAGCTCCGACTTGTAGTATACCACGGTCTGTGCCGCATCTGCGGCGGATGCAAGCCCAAGCTCGTACAGCTTGTCGGTAACCTGCGAGACGTGAATAAGGTGAGTGCCAAAAGCAATGGTCGCTGGCTCTATACTCTTCGGATCTATATGTACCGCCGTGTTAGGGTTCCATTCTGCCATTGCCACCTGAGACGTTGCCATTGCCGTTACCAGCAGCACCGCCGCCGCACAGCTAACTATGCGTTTTACCCGTTTCATATCTCACCTCCTAAATACGTTCGCTTCATAAAAATAATTTTGCCCAAAACGCGGAACCTCGCGGAACGGTCAAGACCGTTCCCTACGC
>JAVWEG010000023.1:0-1562 GCA_036641735.1 Oscillospiraceae bacterium | reverse complement strand
CTCCTATACGCTTTGCCTTGTAGGCTCGTTTTACTTACTTTGGCTTACCTGCATCCTCTATCTTGCCCATTATCTCGTCTAGCATCACCTTAATCTCGGGCGATACCAGTACACCGTAGATAGAATTGGGGATATAAAATGCCTCGCAATCAAACTTTACCTTGGTATAGCTCTCGTGTACGTGTACTACGTCTTGCCACTTGGCGGTTATCTTCATCTCGTCGCTCTTGGTGCTGTCCTTGTCTCGTCCTACCTTAGTGGAAGCCACCTTAAAGCTGTAATATTCGCCGCCCTTGCTAAGTGTGCCTATCTGCTGTGTTTTGTACCATACAGGGCGCATATTGGCAAAGTAGCCCAGTACATCATATGGTATGTACTCGTTATCGCCGTCATTGTAGCGAACGAACACATAAGGGTTATTGTCGGCAAGCAGCTTATCTAGCCAGCTCTTCCACAAATCCTCCATATTATTGCCGCCCTCTTCGTACACATACTGCCCGAGTGCCGCTACCACCGCGGCATTGCGCTTGTCGTCCTTCTTGTCGTACTCGCCTACTATCAGCTCTATTTCGCGCTCTTTTTTGGGCTTTGTCGCCTCGGTTACGGCTTTTGCGTTATCGCGTATGGCATCCTCTGCCTTGTTTATCTGGTCTTTAAAGTCTTTGCCGCCGTCCTTATCCACCATTTTATCGTGGATATCCTTGATAGCAGGTATTACGATACGCGGATCATTCTTGGCAATCGGAATTAGGCTTTCTATTACTATATCCGCCCCTCCTGTGTCGCCGCGGTCTACAGCATCTCCGCCGTCCTTTTTCAAATCCTCTACTACCTTTATCAGCGAATCGTCGGGAGCGCCTTCCTTTACGTCTGCCAGCTTGTCCTTTGCCTCGGCAAGGTCGTCTGCCAGCTTCTCTGCTTCCTTCTCGTCCGCCTTTTTCAGCTCTCCCTCTATCTTTTCTATTTTTTCCTCAAGAAAAGCTAATTCGTAGGCATTGTCTTCCTCCAGTGCGGCTATCTCCTCGTCTACATCGTCTATCTTTTTGCGGATTTCGTCTGCCTCGTCGGTTTTGTTTTCGTCCAGCACCTCCATCAGCGAGTCCTGCAGCTTTAGCTTTTCCTTTTGCAGCTCCTCGCCGGGGCTTTCCTCGCCTGTCAGGCTCTTAAGCAGCCGCTTTAAAAACTCGATGTGTGCATCAAGGCTAACAACCGCACCCTCGCGGAAAGCGCCGCTTGATATCAATTTATAATATCCGTTCGCTTCGTCAATGCGTGTGTTTATGAAGGCTATGCTGTCCTCCTTAGAGCTGCGGTCAACTGTTTCCAAAATAATCTGCTCTAGCTCTGTTTGGCAGATGTTGATTTTACCATTGTTTTCGCTGACAGCTCGCTCACGCAGCGCCACTGCTTCCGGTATATCTGCCGCCGCATCGTAGTCTGCGTTAGATGTGAGAGACAACGCATTTTTGTAGTAATAAGAAGCCGTGTTCATCAAGCTGTACAGCATATCACGTTCCTCTTTGCGGTTAACTATGTCGCTCGCCATAATGTTTTCGAGGTTA
>JAVWEG010000022.1:16462-28849 GCA_036641735.1 Oscillospiraceae bacterium | reverse complement strand
GTACACGCTTGTGAAAGACCATCGCACCGGCTACGAAAACGGCAACGTCAGCGCCGTGATGGACGGTGACATTGACGGGTTTTTGAATGCCTACCTCAAAGCGGCGGGCAAAGGCGAAGTATAAAACAAATATTGACGAACCCCTTGACATTGTCGCGCTTTTTCGGTATTATATTTAAGCGCCCTGTTTTTGTAGCGCCGCGCATAAAGGGGTATAGCTCAGTTGGTAGAGCAGCGGTCTCCAAAACCGCGTGCCGAGGGTTCAAGTCCTTCTGCCCCTGCCATTGTGGCCCGGTAGTTCAGTTGGTTAGAACGCTAGCCTGTCACGCTAGAGGTCGTCAGTTCGAGCCTGATCCGGGTCGCCATTTGCTGTTTTAGCTCAGTCGGCAGAGCACTTCCTTGGTAAGGAAGAGGTCGTGCGTTCGAATCGCATAAACAGCTCCATAATTAAAAGACTTATTTTTCTGTTGAGGAGAATAAGTCTTTTTCTTTATTTAAATTTATGTTATACTTGACTGAAAATTATTTATATTTGACGAAAGGACGATTTGTATTATGAAAAAATGCTATTTAGGAATAGGTATTTTGCTTTTTGCTATCTTGCTTCAAATGACTTCAACCGGAGTTGAAATAGTTGCGCTTGCTTTAGGACTTGTAGGGCTTGGATTTTGTCTTGCAGGTTTTATTGAAAAAAAGCAGTAACGGTAAGATTATCAGCATTTTACGCAAGCTTGGCATCGCATCTTTATTAACCAAACTTGACACGCATTTGGCAGTTGGCGAGCAAAGCGAGCCTATCCCTGCAAGGGACGCCAAAGGAAAAGCAGTTCATTTTTGCATTGAATTGATGCAAAAATGGGCTGCTTTTGTTTTGGCGCTGCCAAAGCGGTTCGCAGCGTAGCGCTCATCTTTGAGCCGCAAGGGTATCTATTCCGTTCGGCAAACACACGATAGGTTGACAAATTCAAGAAAAGAAACTTGTCAACCTTTTCTTTTTAGTTTATAATAGTGGTATAAAAATTATTTATATAATGGGAGGCAGACAGAGGTGATAGAGACAAAACGACTGTTTTTGCGCGAGATGCAACAATCTGATTATAAAGACTCGTGCAAAGCGTTGCAAGATAACGATGTAATGTACGCGTATGAGGGCGCTTTCAGTGATGACGAGGCGCAAAGCTGGCTTGACAGACAGCTGCATCGCTATCGGGAGGACGGATTCGGTTTATATGCTGTTATCTTAAAAGAAAACGGCGAAATGATTGGGCAATGCGGACTGACGACACAGGATTACAATAACGAAAAAGTAGTCGAAATCGGATATTTGTTTCAAAAAACATATTGGCATAAGGGCTATGCAACTGAAGCTGCAATTGCCTGTAAAGAATATGCCTTCACAGTGCTTGGTATTGATGAGGTTTTTTCAATTATTAGAGATACCAATATTGCCTCGCAGAGGGTTGCAATAAGAAACGGTATGGAACGAATTGATACCCTCGCCAAACACTATCGTGGTGTCAATATGCCGCACTATGTTTTTTCAGTAAAACGAGCAAAATAAGCATTTTCCGCAAGTTTGTATCGCATCTTTATTTATCAAAATAAAATAAGCACCGCATAAATTATGCAGTGCTTATTTTTTATTCATTATCATTGATGAAATATAAAAGCTTCATTAATATTTACTTACAAATATGGCTGTCTCTATCATACCAATAAATCAGCTTTCCGCATTTTGTACAAGTGTGCGTCTGCGTTTGTTTTTCTACCCACTGTGCAACACCGTGCGCTTTCATTTCTTCAAGGTCTGTGATTACCGCTTCGTGATGTCCGATACCGTTTTCGTAATGCTGATGTCTGAAGTTTTCCAATCGGTCGCACGGAAATTCCGAACATTCATAACAACGAGTAATTTCGTGTTGCATTGCACACTCACGAAAGCCATTGCCGCAAATAGCGCAATGCGGTGTCAATTTATCAGATAAACAGCCGTGACAATCGTTTGGATAGCAAGGACAAGTCCCACAAAAAAGCCCACAAATAGCTGCTGTTTGTTCGTTTGGTTTCATTATAATGCACTCCGCTTTTTTGATTTTATTTATCTTTAACAATCTCTGTTACTTTGTACACATAGCGGCACTGCACTCGCTTACCGTCTTTATCTTTGGCATCACAAAAGATTTCCCATTCAGAAATATATCCGCTCTTATCCACTTTATATGTTTCTTCCCACTGATATATCTTTAAACACTTTTTGTACGCTTTGCAAATGGCAGCATTTTCACGTTGAATAGCTGCTTGCTCCGCTTCTGTCATTGCTTTGCCATTTTTAAATACAGGTATTTTCGCATCTAAAGTCTTTTGCATATTTGATAAAACAATTCGTTTTTGTGCCGTAAGCTGCTTTAGATTTTTCAAAAAATGAAAAGTTTGTCCGTCTTTAAGTACTTTTTCATCTACACGTCCGTATCCTGTATCTACAAAACCATTTTCAAATAGGCTTATTGTATCTTCGCCTTTCCACACGTTCTCGCCATTAGTGTCTGTAACGGTATAGCGATGTTCGTTTTGAGTACGTGTGTACAAATATTCGCACGACGATAAAACATCTCCGCTCATATTAAGCTTTTGGCAAGTCACTGTGGCACTTTTAGCATACGCTGTACGGCGCACAGCCATATTTACAGAAGCCAAAGCTTGCTTTACATCACGATTAATGCTTTTTGTAGGGCTGAATATCAATGCGGAAACGCACAATAAAGATACAGCAATTATCCAAATTTTCTTATCTTTTTCCGGCGCAAAAAATCTGCGTCTGGCAAGATTAATAGTTGCCGTAAGTACAAGTACACAGCCTAAACAAGCTAAAATTGCAGCTATGATATTGATAATACTCTCTATCAATCTTTAGCGCCCCTTTTTATATATTCACCGAATTTTCGCATAATATCGAATAATATTTTTCTTTATATTCAGCCAACATTTTATTATATCCGGGTACAGCACCATCGTGCAAGCTGCGGCGCAGCTCGTGTGCATCAAAATGCCCGTCTGTAGCTTCTCCGCCGATAACACGCGCTGCCACATTAGAACAGTGGTCACTCACTCGTTCAAGATTAGTGAGTATCTCTAAGAATATAATGCCGCTTTCAAGCGCGCACACGCCTTCTTTTAGCCTTGTGATATGCTTGTCACGCAATAAATCTATCATCATATCAATGGTTTGTTCAAGCGGCTCTGCTTGCTTTGCAATATCTACATCATTTTGCACAAAGCTATTAGTAGCAATATCTATTATTTCACAAATGGCTTTGCTTACTAAGTTAAGCTCCTCTATAGCTACAGACGAAAACGACAGCTCTTTATCGAATATTTCACCGCTTCTGTCCACAACATTAATAGCGTAATCGCCTATGCGCTCGTATTCCACCACATAATGAAGCAATTCATTTACATTTTGCATTTCACTGTCGGATAATTCTTTATCGGTTATTTTAATAAGATAATTACTTACCGCTACTTCAAGCTTATCGCAAATGGACTCTCTGCTATGAATAACTGAAATAGTATCTATATTATGGCTAAACAGCACCGGTATAGCATCTGCACAGTTTGCTCTTGCATTATTAGCCATTACTTCTACTGCATATTTTGCTTGCTGTATAGCTACTGCCGGAGAGCCGAGCAAGCGCTCGTCTAGCATTGGCATCTCAAGGTCTTGTGCATCCCCTTCTTTATCAGGAATAGTAAGCTCCGCAAGCTTTGCAAGCACCTTAGTAAATGGAATAAACAATAGTGTAACCACTACATTGAAAAACGTGTGGAAATTAGCAATATCGCCCTTGCCCATTACTTCATCCCAAAATGGAATACCTATAGTGTATTTTACGGCATAAATTGCGCACATAAATAAAACTGTGCCGATAATATTGAAATACAAATGTACTACCGCGCTGCGCTTTGCTCCCTTTGATGCACCGATAGATGCTATAAGAGGGGTGGAGCAGGTGCCGATATTTTGCCCTAAAATAATAGGTATTGCGCTGCCCCAGGTAACTACACCTGTGGTGGATAGTGCCTGTAAAATACCAACAGAAGCAGAGCTGCTTTGTATGGCAATAGTAACGAGCGCACCTGCCAGTATGCCCAAAATCGGGTTTTGCAATGAAGTAAACAGCTTTATAAAAAGCTCGCTTTCACGCAAACCGTATACCGCGCGCTCCATAGTAAACATACCTGTAAACAGTATGCCAAAGCCCATCATTATTTGCCCGATATTGCGCTTTTTGGGTGCTTTAAAGAACACGTATAATATTGCACCGCCAAATGCGACAAGCGGCGCTAAGCTAGACGGCTGCAACAGCTTCATCCATATATTACCGCCCGACAGCTCTGACAAACGAATAAGTTGCCCTGTAACTGTGGTGCCGATATTAGCACCCATTATCACTCCGATAGCCTGTGTAAGCTGCATTATACCCGAGTTTACAAGGCCTATTACTATTACTGTAGTACCTGCCGACGACTGAATAACACCTGTGATTACAGCCCCAAGCATTACCGCTTTAAACGTGGAGGATGTAAGCTTTTGGAGTATTACCTCCATTTTTCCGCCTGCAAGCTTTTCAAGGCCTGAACCCATTATAGACATACCGTACAAAAATAACGCTATGCCTCCGGCTAAATTGATTGTGTCAAAAATGGTCATAAAGCACTCACCTTACATTTTTCTTACAAATATTTTACATAATATAAGTTATTATAACATTGTTATAACACAATTTGCAACGAAACTTACAAAAACTTTACATAAAGTCTTAACATTATTCCTCTATCGACAAAACTACCCTTGCAGGAGCGCATGTCGCCTTATCTTGCTCTTTAGATAGCCAGCCAAAGCCCTCACAGATATGGTCTGGGCATACACTGTTTATAAAGCGCGCTTTGCCGTCCTTTATTTCAATATTTACAGGCAGCTTACCGCCTTCAATAAGAAAAACTCCATTTTTGTCAAGCGGCAGCCTTGTTGTTTCGCCGTCAGCCACCGACACTATTGCAGCGCCGCCCATAGGGCGCATTGCTCCAAATAATGCTATTATCACCGCAACTAATATTATTGCAATTGCAAATATAATGCTTCGCTTTTTATCAGACATATCTTTCTCCGCTTAAAAACAAATCCCTTGCGTTTTGCTCTGTTACTTGCAGCACTTCCTGTGCCTTTATATTTTTTATATCGGCAAGCTTATCTGCCACATATTTAATATAAGCTGAATTATTTTCCTGCCCACGCAGCGGCTCGGGTGCCATATATGGGCAATCCGTCTCTAATACTATGCGATTTAAAGGCACTGCAAGAGCCGCGTTTACAGCTCTGCGCGCGTTTTTAAATGTAAGCGCTCCGCCAAATCCGATATACATACCGTCATTTACAAGGCGCAATGCATCCTCGGCGCTGCCCGAAAAGCAGTGCAATATTCCGCGCGGTTTATATTGCGACAATATTTTGTACATATCGGCGTGGGCCTCACGGTCGTGTATTAAAATAGGCATTTTGTATTTAATTGCAAGCTTAATATGCGCGATAAACAGCTCTGTCTGCGCTTGCTTTGGTATATCCCAATGATAATCAAGCCCACACTCGCCCACTGCCACACAGCGCTCATCTTGCAGCAAAGCTTCTATATCTGCAAGCTCACGCTGCCAGTCTCCTTTATATACACTTCTTGTAGATGCTTCTTCATCTATAAGGCTTTCGGGATGTATGCCTGCGGCAGTATAAATATATTTATATTTGTGCGCAAGCTCTAGGCTCTTTGTGCTTGTAATATAATCTGTACCGCAATCTATCACGCCACATACTCCATCACCTTCAAGAGATGAAAGTAAATCCTCACGATGGCTATTAAATGCAATGGCAGTATAATGCGCGTGTGTATCAAAAATCAATCGCTTTAAACCTCACTTTTATCACTATCTTATCCTGCTGCCGGGCTTTACTGTATCGGGGAAGAAAATCACTTCTGCTCCGCCGTCCTCACGGTCTGCCGCCATTATCATACCCTCGCTGATTATTCCGCGCAGCTTTGCCGGAGCAAGGTTTGCCACAAGCCCAATATGCTTACCCACAAGATCCTCAGGCTTATACCATTTTGCAATGCCCGATGCCACTGTGCGTTCGCGTTCGCCGTCAAACAGCGTTAGCTTTAATAGCTTGTCCGCTTTTTCTACCTTTTCGGCAGCTATTATTTTAGCTACTCTCAGCTCGCATTTCATAAAGTCGTCTATATTAATTTGTGCATTATGCTCTATTTTAGAAGCATTTGCCGCTGCCGCCGCTTTTTTGCGTGCTTCGTCCTCAATAGCAAGCTCTGCCAGCTCCTTTTGCACATCAATTCGCGGAAAAATAGCTTCGCCCTTAGCCGTATGATATGTTTCTCTTGCGCCATAACAAGCTAAAGATTCAAACGTAAGCTCCTCTACAGGCACATTTATCTGCTGTGCTATCTTAGGCGCAGTATTTGGCAAAAACGGTGCTATTAATACAGCCGTATATCTTAAAGTTTCGCACAAATTATACAATACCTCGGCAAGCCTTGCATTGTTGCTTTCGTCTTTCGCAAGCGCCCACGGTGCTGTTTCATCAATATATTTATTGGCGCGCTGTATCATACGAAACAGCTCTGTCAGCGCCGTAGGTATTTGCAGCTCGTCCATAGCCGCCGTTATTTTATCGGGTGTTGCCTTAATCACCGCGATAAGCTCGTCGTCATAATCGCCTTTTTGACGATTGCTTTGAATAGTGCCATTAAAATACTTGTCTACCATTGCGGTGGTACGTGATAAAAGATTGCCGAGATCGTTTGCTAAATCGGCATTAATACGCGTAATAAGCGCTTCGTTAGTAAACAGCCCATCATTGCCAAACGGTATTTCGCGCAAAAGAAAATAGCGTATTGCATCTACTCCATATCGGCCGCATAGCACTACAGGGTCTACTACATTGCCTATGCTTTTGCTCATTTTGCCGCCGTTCATCAGCACCCAGCCGTGGCCAAACACCTTGCCCGGCAATGGCAAATCAAGCGCCATCAGCATAGCAGGCCATATAATAGTGTGAAAACGCAAAATCTCCTTGCCCACCATATGCACATCGCAAGGCCAATATTTGTCAAAATCATTGTATGTATCGTTGCCATATCCAAGCGCCGAAATATAGTTAGATAAAGCATCCACCCATACATACACTGTATGCTTAGTGTCAAAATCCACAGGAATACCCCATTTTACACTTGTGCGAGACACGCAGGTATCCTGTAAGCCTTGCTCTATAAACGCTATCATCTCGTTTTTACGCGTTTCGGGCTGAATGAATTTAGGGTTATCTTTATACAATTGCAAAAGGCGGTCAGCATAATTTGAAATGCGGAAAAAATATGCTTCCTCCTCCGCTTCATACACATCACGTCCGCAATCGGGACATTTGCCGTCTACTAATTGGCTGTCCGTCCAAAAGCTTTCGCACGGCTTACAATAATGTCCTTTATATGTACCTTTATATATATCGCCTTTATCGAAAAGCTGTTTGAATACTTTTTGCACTGTTGCTACGTGATAATCGTCTGTAGTGCGCACATATCTATCGTAGCTGATATCCAAAAGCTTCCACAACTCTTTAATGCTCGCCACAATATCGTCTACATATTCTTTAGGCGTTACACCTTTTGCTGATGCTTTATCTTCTATTTTTTGCCCATGCTCATCACTGCCCGTGAGGAACATCACATCATAGCCTTGCAAGCGCTTATACCGTGCAAGCGCATCGCAAGCTACTGTGGTGTAGCTATGCCCTATATGCAGCTTGTCAGACGGATAATAAATCGGTGTGCTTATATAAAATTTCTTGTTCATTACAATACCTCTTTTATGGCTGTTAAGCCGCTTTTTCATCAATAAAATATCTCTTGTACCACACTAAAAACGTATATACTGTCCATATTTTGCGCCCATTATTTGCCTTGCCCTCATAATGAGAATTTAATAATTCTAAAAGTAAATCCGCATTGAAAAACTGCTTTGCATAATTGCTTGTAAAATACGCTTTTACAATATTATAATATTTTTCTTCTCGCAGCCAATATCTTATTGGCACAGGGAAGCCTTTTTTGGGGCGCATAGCCCATTCGTCAGGCAAAGTTTTGTTGGCCGCACGGCGCAGCACCGCTTTTGTTACGTCTTTGTCTATGCGATATTTTACAGGGATTTTTTCGGCATATTCCATTACTTTTTTATCAAGAAACGGCACTCGCAGCTCCAGTGAATGTGCCATACACATTTTATCGGCTTTTAATAAAATATCTCCGGGCAGCCACATATGAATATCAAGATATTGCTTTTTTGTCACCTCATCTTTATCTGCCACTTCGTTATAAATAGCTTTAGCCATTGTTTTGGGTGACGTGCCGTGCTTATATTTATCCTGCAATATTTCCTCTGCTTCGCTCTCGGGGAATACAAGCGCCTGCCCCAAAAAATAATCTTCAGGACGTTCCGAGCATTTAAGCAAAAAGTTTTTACCTTTAAAGTACGGCATTACTTTAGCCACATCTGCCGCCGCGTGACGGATAAAGCGCGGTAGCTTTTTGTATTTTTTCATCGGCTCATTATCTGCATACCATTCATAGCCTGCAAATATTTCGTCTGCCCCTTCGCCCGACAATACCACGGTGACGTGTTCTTTTGCCATTTTAGCAAGAAACCACAGCGGTACGCTGGACGGATTGGATTGCGGCTCGTCCATATGATATTGAATATCGCTCATAGCGTTAAAACATTCGTCTGCGGTAATAAGCTTTTTGTAATTGCCAATGCCAAGCCTATCCGACAGCTCACTTGCGTAATCTGTTTCGTTGAATTTATTATAATCAAATCCCACTGAAAACGTTTCGTTTGGCATAAGGCAAGCGGTGATATAGCTCGAATCCACTCCGCCCGACAAAAACGAGCCTACTTTTACGTCTGATATACGATGCGCGCTTACGCTCTCGTGTATCACGCTGTCAAGCTCGTCTGTATACTGCTCCATTGTGCCGTCTTTTTCGTTAAAATCCACTTCCCAATAGCGCCACTTCGTCATTTTGCCATTCTCATAGCTAAACGCATATGCAGGAGGTAACTTAAACACATTTTTAAAAAACGTTTCCTCTGTAGCGGAATATTGTAAAGTAAGATATGGACGAAGTGCGTTTTCATTCACTTCTTTTACAAATTTCGGATGCTCCAAAAAGCTCTTTATTTCACTGCCAAACAGCATACCCTCGCCATTTGCCAGAGGCGAATAATAAAACGGCTTTATTCCGAAAATATCTCGAGCGCCAAACATACGCTTAGCCTTTGTATCCCATATTACAAACGCGTACATACCGCGCAAACGCTCTACAAGCTTATCGCCCCATTGCTCGTATCCGTGCAGCAGCACTTCGGTATCTGTGCCGCTTGCAAATGTATGTCCGCTTGCAATAAGCTCCTCGCGTAAATCTTTAAAATTATATATTTCGCCGTTAAATACGCACACAAGGCTTTTGTCCTCATTATACATAGGCTGTGTGCCTGCATTTGATAAATCCAATATAGATAAACGACGAAACCCGAGCGCCATATCTTCATCTGTGAACATACCGCCCATATCTGGGCCTCTGTGCGCTATACGCTCCATCATTTTCGCAAGTACCTCTTGCTTTTGTGCCAAACGTCCCGAAAACCCTACAAAACCACACATATTATTCTCCTTTAAAATCCGATAGCCGTCTTGCCAAAGGTAAGTATTGCGCTTTTAGCCAATACTTCCATAGAATCCAAATATAATTCTCCGAGATTTTCGTCTTTTTTTATTAAAGACAGCTCTGTGCAGCCTAATATTATCCTGTCGCACCCTTGTCTTTCAAGCTCTTTTACAGCGCCCTTAAAAGAGCGCATATCAGCACGCTTGCCTTTTTTGATATCCTCGTAAATTACATTCATTATATCGTTTTGCTTATCCTCGCTCGGTACTGCCCATTTTACATTTAGCTTATCGCATACATCTTGGTACGTGCTTGTTTTCACTGTACCGCTTGTAGCTAAAATACCCACCTTTGCATTGCCGTCAAGCTTTGCGGTATTCACCGTTTCTTTTGGCATATTGAGTATAGGTATGTTTACGCAATCATCAAGCATTTTATAAAAATAATGCGCCGTATTGCAAGGTATTGCAAGTACATCAGCGCCAAAGGTCTCTAATCTCTTAGCATCTGCCGCCATTATATCAAACGGATTTTGCGTGCTACTTCCCAAAATATAGCTTGTGCGGTCGGGCGTGGTGGCACGCGAATTAATTATTACATCTATATGGTCTTGGTCGCACTTTACTTTAGTATGGCGCGTGAGCATTTCGTAAAAATACACAGTTGCCATAGGCCCCAGCCCTCCTAATATACCAAGTACGCGCGGCATTGTTTTATCGCTCATATAAGCACCTGCCTTGTATTATTTGCAATACGTTTTAAATTTTTTATAATATCTGCTTGCGTGTATTAATGTATATGCTAAACGTATCGGGTTTTTGCAATCATATTTATATCCGAAGCTCGTTGTTTCGCGCCCTTCTGCGGACAGCTTCTTTGCCTTCGCGATAAATTCCGCATCCTGCACGTATTTATACACTACACCATTTGGCACGCTATGCCAATAGCTCTCTTTTTTGTGCATTATGCACTCACCCAGCTCTTCGCACAGCACTCTGTCGCGCACTAAAAGCTTTGCTATATTTTCGCCTGCGCCCGTAACATAATAATTACTGCGCCCTTGCCGCAAATTTATCTCAAAGCAGCGATAGCTGTCGTCACGCGTATCGTGCTTTATATCAAAATTAGCAAATCCCGTATATCCTACATTTTCAAGCAAATCCTTAAATCTCTGCATTAACGGCTCATTATATTCTGTAATAATAGCCGCGTGGTTGCCAAGCGCTTTCGGAGTATGCTCCTCTAATCCAACGTGTCCAAGACACATCATTTTCACTTTAGCATTTTTGTCGCAATATGCTGTAAGCACGTGCATTTGTGCATCTGCGCCCGGTATGCGGTCTTGTAATATCACTTTGTCGGGATATCCCGCATTGTAAATCTCCGCTAATATCTTTTGCGCATCTATGCTATTATTGGCGACATACACCTTTTTCATTCCGTCAAACGGGTGCTTCCAATACAAAATACTACTGGACGGCTTAATAATAATAGGATAGCTAAAGCCCAGCTTATCCTGCGTAAGCTCTTCTGCATTAAGTGCGCTTTTTGCCACAAATGTTTTAGGATACGGTATATTATAGCTATCGCACAAATTATAAAAATCGGCTTTATTCACAAGCTTATCTCTTAACGATTTAGATATATAAGGCACTATATATTGGCTCTCAAGCTCCGCTTTGCAATCTATAAGCATAGATGCATAATCATCTGTGCAGCCAAGCACCACTAGCTTGCAGCCCTTATGCTCTATTGCAAATTTATTTAAAGTATCTACAAGTACAGATTTTTCATCGATATTAGGTACTTCGGTAAAATGTACTATCTTAGAATACATCGTATCTCCCATACTCCATCGCCCAAACGCATAAGACGGCACCCCGTACTCCTCGTGAAATGCACGAGCTACAGTATAACAATTCATATCTGCGCCAATTAGCACAGGAATAAGATTATCTATTTTTGGCATTTTTTCACCTTCAACTATTTTTTGGTTGTACCTTATAATTATATGCTATAAATAAATTGTGTCAACCGCATATTTTACTATATTTATGTAAATAACACCATAGAGGTGATTAATAATGAGCATTTTATCAAGTCTGTTTCATAACGAAATACACGATAAGCCCAATGATACGCACAATACTCCAAAAGGGCCGCTGCCAAACGACAAAGCGCCAAATAACAGCACCCTCACTGAGTATGCACAAAAGCACATATCATCTATACAAAAAAATGCTGTAAAGCCTGCGCTATATTATAATGAGGATTGCTCAAAGCGCACCGCACACGGTATAGAGCAAGATGCTCATACAGTGGCAAGCCACCTTGAGCAGCGTGAGGAAACACCGCGCGGATAAAACGAATTGTGCATTATTAAAGCGATGTAAAAAGCAGCGCCCGACTGTGATCCACTCACAATCGGGCGCAATTTAGTGATGCAAGCCCATTACAACAATTTTACTTTTAGCTTTGTTTTTATGGTTTTGGTGTTGAATCTGACGTGGGATTTGGTGTAGAGCTGCTTACAGGCGGAGCAGGCGGCACAGGCTTTACCACTATAGGTACTGTAGCCGTAGATGTGCCATTTATAGTAGCTACT
>JAVWEG010000022.1:0-16452 GCA_036641735.1 Oscillospiraceae bacterium | reverse complement strand
GCAGGGAACGAATATGTAGCGCCTGTACCTACAGGAGTGCCGCCCAAAGACCACGACACATTAGCGGCATCACCGTTTTCTACGGTTGCCGTAAACTGTACAGGCTTTCCTACTGTAGTTTCTGTCGGCCCCGATATCTTCACTGTAACAGGCAATACTTTTTTGCTTACCACTACCTTAATATTTACAGGTGCAGGTGCGCCCTCTATAAATGCCTCTACTGTATGCTCGCCTACAGATAATGATGAAGAAGTATAGCTTTCGCCTGTGTGTGCGTATGAGGTATCAATTTTCCACACTACATTTTTTGCATCTACTTGCCCTGAAACGATTGCTTTTACGGTAAACTCTTTGCCTTCCTCTATCGTAATATTACCTTGATCCAGCTTTATAGTAACGGGATCTGCTTTTTTAGTGAAATTAGCCGTTACTGAAAAAGATTCCTTCACATTTGCATCTGTACGAGTAGGCTCTGTATTGCCATCGCTCCATTTGCTAAACAAATATCCCTCGGCAGGTACAGCCGTAATAGTAAATGAAGTAATATCTTTACTGTACGTAAATGCGCGCTGTGTTTCATCGCTAAAGCCCTCGCCTTTTAATGTGCCTAATGCCTTACCGTTTTCTACTTTTACTCTGTAATTAACTGTTGCGTATTTAATCGGCGCTTTAGACGAGCTTGTGTTTGATGGCGAAGCTTGTGATGATGAAGTAGCCGCAGGCGCTTTACGGCGCTTTGGTATATTTTTGGTATCGGGGCGAGTATCCTTGCCCTCATATGCGTGTGTACGCACATATTTTATAAATTCTTTAGCGCCTGTCTCGTTCATATGGATACCGTCCTCGGTGGCAAAATAATCCTTTTTGCCAAATCCATCTTCGCCGCGCAATATCTCATTTGAATTTAAAAGCTTTATTCCCATTTCTTTTGCCATATCGGCAAGAGCGATATTAAAAGCATCTATAGTTTGCATACTTATATTATTATAAGTGCGTTTTTTCGCCACGGGCGGTATGGTATTAACGATAATATCGCAATGCGGATACGATTTTTGGATAGACGTAATTGCATTTTTATACATATCTACAAATGCTTTCGGCGTAGTTTCTCCGCCTGCATCGTTAGTGCCAAAGGTCATTATCACTCTGCGCGGTTTCATCTTTGCCACTGCTTTTGCAATGGTATATGCCTTAGCATCATCTTCAAAGTATACACAAGCCTCTGTATTAAAAGAAGATATGCCCATACCTGTTTTACCTGCAAAATTATCGAGCTTAATTTGCTCAAAATTTACTAAGCGCTCCATATTAGAGTCGCCAATAAACAAAGTATCAGTTAAATAATCATCGCCTGCATCCTTGCCTGCTTCCAATACTGTGCCTTTTAGCTTGTCAAGCTTTAACAAGCCGTCAGCCTTATTATATGTGGAATCGTTACCTATTATTTTACTGTCCGAGCCTGAGCCTGAGGTGGGCAGAGATGAGGCATCCTCGCCTTTATCTATATTAAATATCAGCGCAGATGCGGCGATTATCACTATTATAAATGCCAAAATGCTGCCTAGTAATGTGAATATTGCTTTTTTCTGATTTTCGGGTAATTTTTTAAAATCTTTAATGTTAAATTTATTTTTACTCATAATCCACCTATTCTTTTATTAAATATCTGCGCAGCTCCTGCACATCGTTTGCAATGTACACATTGCGGCACGCGCTTAATTCTGCGTTTGTTCCATATCCGTACAATACGCCAATTGCATCCATTTTACATTCCTCTGCCGCTACAAGGTCAGATGCTCTGTCACCTACCATTACCGATAATGTGTTTTGCATCTCTTTGCTTGCCATAACATATTGTATTACCGCAGTTTTAGTACAGAGCGAAGCATCCATACCTGCGCCCCCGATAAATGCAAAATATTTATCCAAACAAAAATGCTCTAATATTTTACGCGCGTACATCTCGGGCTTCGATGTGGCAAGTGCAATTTTAATGCCCTGCTGTGCAAGCTCTTTTATAAGGTCATCTATGCCCTCATATATCTCACATTCATTTATCCCACGGCTCGAATAATATTCTCTGAATAACGAAACAGCGCGCTCCACTTCATCATTTGGCAAAAAATCCGCGAACGTATCACGTATAGGCGGCCCCATATATTTATATAAACTGCTTCTGTCTGTTTTTATTCCATAGGCGCAAAGCGCATATTCAATGCCATTAAATACTCCCATTGCGGAATCTATCACTGTACCGTCAAGGTCCAGCAGCACCGCATTATACTTATGCAAAATAACACAACCTCTGTTTTTTAGTTTTATAGTCTATGGTATTATAACACTATAAACTAAAAATCTCAAATAGTTTTTATTTCTAAATAATTTCAGCTTTCGGCTATCTCCAATAACCGTTTTTCCAGTATTCCGCTTTGCAGCTCTTGTTTATCCAGCACATAAATATCAAGGTCTTTGGCGCGTTGCCACAATGCTCTGTTGCAATTTTTAAGGTCGCTTGCCGTCATTAATACTGTTTTTGTGTATTCTCCGCCAAATTTTTCGCTTATCATTTTTATTTCCGACAAGCTAAGGGCAGTAGGCAATCCCATTTTACAAGAAATAAATACAGGTGTTACTCCCTTTACAAGCATTACATCTATCTCGTTGCGCGTGGTTTCGCCTTGATATGCGGTATTGTCCCAATCCACCAAAACACTTGTGCGCACATCATCAAAATATCCGCTTCGCTTTGCCGCAAAATAAGCATAAAGCTCTAGCCAAATACCGTGGTTTAAAAGGCATTTTTCCATAAGTGAATTTTTGTATTTAAAGCTTACCTTTTTGCCCTCGCAATGCACATCAGACAGTACCTTACATTGCTCTAAGCGCATTAATATCGGCACATTGCATCTAGCCGTAACGTGTTCGTTTACGTGGATTATCTGCTTTGCCGATACCCATAGCTCATCCTCGCGCATATATCTTGTCACCGCTTGCAGATATCCCACAAAGCCGCCCCACGCATCGGGATTTTTAAGCATTATTTCCCACACACTCATTACATCTTGCTCAAAATCCTGTGTAATACGCGACATCTCAAAATGCCCGTTGCCAAGTAAAGATGCGCCTGCAAGTGCAAATACATCTTCCGCTTTAAAACGCGGCATTTCAAAATGCTCTTTCATTTCTTCGCAGCCAAATACCTCGCAAAAGCGCCGACGTTCTATATCTATATAATATCCGTCCGCTTTGTTTTCTTTGCAAAAAATACCTGCCGTAAGCAGTACTAAATCTTTACCGCCTGTAAAATCGAAAACGCAGCCGGGATAATCTCGCGCAATAGCTGTAAATGTGCGGTACACTACAGCGTAGCTTGTAGTGTCTATATAATAAAAACGCGGCTTTGTTTTAAGCCCACGGCTTTTGAGTAATCTATAAACCGCTGTTTCCTTGCGCAAGGTATTATCGTTTATATCGCACACATACACAAGCAGCTCCGGCTCAAAAATACACGCCGAAAGCACATTTTCCACAGGCTCTTTGTCGTACAGCTCCACAAGTGTCTTAATATTCAATGTGCCGCCTCCTAATATTGCTATTTCTTTTTAATAACATTATAATGATTTTATACAATAAAAGCAATTATTGTGTAAACGAAAGATTTTGATTGCCCCGTCTCGTCTAAGATTACGAAAGGATGGTACGCATTATGCCTACAGACGACAATTTTCAAAGCTGCGTACCTGATATGGAGCGCATAGTAAAAGATTATGGCACACAGCTATTGCGTATGTGCTTTATGTACTTAAAGGATATGCAGCACGCAGAAGATGCCGTGCAGGAAACCTTTATAAAGGTATATCGTTCGTACTCAAGCTTTAATGGAAAATCCAGTGAAAAAACTTGGGTTATCCGCATTGCCATTAATGTATGTAAAGATATTCTGCGCAGTGCGTGGAATAATCGCGTAGACGTATCCGACGAGCTTGCGGAGATTCCATACGAAGAAAATTTCAATAGTGACGACTCTTTAATTAAAGAAATAATGAAGCTAAAGCCAAAATATAAAGAAGTGATTTTGCTTTTTTATTATCAAGATATGAAAACTGCCGATATTGCCAAAATACTTAATTGCCCCATTGCCACAGTAGGCGTGAGGCTGAAACGCGCACGCGAAATACTTAAAAATACTTTAGGAGGCGAGACGGATGAATGACAATAGAATAAAAAGCGCCATTGATAACCGTCTTGGTGCGCTTGAGTACACAAAGCCTTTTACAGCACCCCCCATCAGGCAATGTGCAGGTAAAGCATATAAAATACCTTTTAAACGTATTATAGCTACTGCCGCTGTTTTGTGCTTTACCGCCACTGTAAGCCTCGGTGTAATGGCTGCCGCTGTACCGCAGATAAGCAGCTTATTATCTATGCTTGGCAGCAAAATTACCTCATTTTTACAGCCGATAAATGACGTAAGCCGCTGTGACGGTATACGTATGGAGCTATTGGCGGCTATGCACGATGAAGATGCCGTAGTGATTTATCTTACCTTAAAGGACGAGACAGGCTCGCGTTTAAGCGAAGATATGGAGCTTTTTGACCTTCAAGTATCCGGCATAGAATTTCCGAATTGGCAGATAATAAGCTTTGACGAAGCTGCCAATACCGCTACTGTTTGCATCACAGGCAGCGGTGGCAAAGAGCTTGATAAGCAAAAAATGAGTATTACGCTAAGCACCATTTTAGGCGATCACAATTACGAAAGCAATGTGGATTTAAAGCTTACTGCCGCTGATATTGCAAGTGCCAACTTAAAGCCGCAGCTATATTTCCCCGATACAAAGCAAATGGAATATAGCGGTAATGCAGGTGAGCTTGTGCGCCGCAGTAATAATGGCACTTTGCCAAATCTAAAATCCGATAAATTCACAATGCCGATAAACGGCTATGATTGGAGCTATTTTTCAGGTGTAGGCATAATCGGCGATGAGCTGCATTTACAGCAAAATCCCAATAACGATACAGGTATTTTTAATACGATTAATTTTTATCTCAGCGCACCCGGCCAAGAACGAATTGATTGCGAAGCATTAAAATTCAGTATTGGCGAATTAAAACAGCTTGGTTACCGAACAGTGAGCGATTACACCGAGGATGTATTTAGGCTTCCCGAAAACGTGCCGCTTTCGGATATTAAAATAATGGCCGATGTCGACACTTACGAAAAGCATATCAGCGGTAAATGGGACACACATTTCACTTTAGATGAGGCAACCACACAGCTAAATGCCGACTGTATAATTAATATGGACCCGTGGGAAATTACCTCTGTACGTGTATCTCCTATAGGTGTTACCTTAATAGGGCGCGGACAAATGTACGATTATTCGCTCTCGCCAACAGTTACTGTTACACGCTTTGACGGCAGTGAGCTTAATTTTTGTTCATCCTCGTGCATATGTGAAAACGGCGAGGACGGCATAGAACAAATAGTGATAAAAAATATTTTTTCATCTCCTGTTTCAGTAGATGAAATAGCAAGCGTAAAAATAAACAATATCGACATTCCTTTTGAAAAATAAGTAATTTGCGAAAAAGCGCTGTGTGCAACAATTGCCACAGCGCTTTTTAAAATTATTTATACAGCGCTATATATTTTTGAAGAAAGTTAGGTTATAATAGTCGTATTAAGTAATAACTGGTAAGGAGATGAAACGAATGACTAATGTAGAAAAAATGCGTGCGTTTATTATTAAATTTGTGTTTTATACCATTATTCTCGGCCTTATTTATCTAGGCACTAAGTATGTCTTGCCGTTTCTTACTCCTTTTATTTTCGGATTTTTCTTTGCATTTATATTAAAGCCGATTATCAATTGGATAGTAAGCAAAGCACATATTAACCGTAAGCCTGTATCTGTACTGGTGCTGATAGTATTTTACTTTGTTGTCGGCACTTTGCTCACAGTGCTTGGTACAAGGGTAGTGGTAATGCTAAGAGATGTGTTTATGTCACTACCTGCTTTTTATGATAACAGTATATCTCCTGCGCTTATGTCTATTCAAGACAAGGTAGAAGCCTTGGTGCTTAACCTTAATCCAACTATGCTGGATTTTATAGATGCCGCAGGCACCAGTATTGCTAACAGCCTATCCGGCTTTGTTACTTCACTGTCTACAGGCGCAATATCTTTAGTTACTTCTACCGCCACACGCGTACCATCGTTTTTTGTAAAATTTATTCTCACTATCATCGTATCGTTTTTCTGCGTTGTAGATTATTACAAAATTACAGGATTTTTTATACGCCAGCTTTCTGAAAAGAACAAACAAATATTATTTAAAATCAAATCAAACGGCATTGACGTAATTGCGCATTTTGCCAAAGCATATGCTATTTTACTCACCGTTACCTTTGTGGAGCTTACCATTGGGTTATCTCTGCTGCGCGTTGATAATGCACTGCTTATTGCGCTTGCCGTAGCTTGCGTAGATATTTTGCCTGTAATAGGTACAGGCACGGTGATTATCCCGTGGGGCATTATCACTCTTATTTTAGGTAATATTCCACTGGGCGCAGGGCTTTTGATATTATATGCCATTGTCACTATAGTGCGCCAAAGCTTAGAGCCGCGAGTAATAGGCAAACAAATAGGTCTTTATCCTCTCGTCACTCTTGGCTGTATGTTTGTAGGCGCGCAGCTTTTTGGTATTGTAGGGCTGTTTGGATTGCCGATTGCAGTTACTACAATATTGCAATTAAGTAAAAGCGAAGATTTTAAAATTTTTAAATAACATAAACAAAAAGGATACAAGCATTATAACAGTGCTTGTATCCTTTATTTTTATTCATAATTCAGCATATTTAATATGCGACAAATACAAATTATCTTTTGCCTATTTTGGGTGTAGCATCTCTAAATCCGGACTCCAAATTGTCACCAATAGACAATGACTTTGCCGAGCCTTTAGCTACACAATTTACAGGATCGTCTGCCACAAAGGTATTTACTTTAAGCATACGCGTAAAGTACGTTGCCGCTCCTTGTAAAAGCGCACTGCCGCCTGTAAGACATATGCCTTCTTCATAGATATCTCCTGACAGCTCAGGCGGAGTTTTTTCCAGTACTCCGTGCGCCGATACTGCTATTTGCGATGCGCAAAACAAAACAGGCTCATATAAATCTTTAGTAGTAACATTAAGGCGCTGAGGCAAGCCCGTGGTGAGGTTGCGCCCCTTTACCTCCATTGTTTCAAAAAAATCGCTTTCTTCATCACAGCACGCCACTGTTTTCTTTAAATTTTCAGCCGATTTCTCGCCTATTGCCAAATTAAAATGCTGACGAATATGTTTCATTATTTCTTCATCATAAGTGTTGCCTGCTATATCGAGCGAGCTTGCTTTTACCTTGCCGCCAAGCGATATTACCGCTATATCAGTAGTGCCGCCGCCCATATCTATCACCATATGTCCGCGTGGCTGAGTAATATCTATACCTGCACCCAGCGCCGCAGCAATAGGCTCATCTATTAAATACACCTGTCTTGCGCCTGCACTTACCACTGCTTCTACTACAGCATCTGCCTCTATGCCTGTAATGGCGGCAGGTACGCACACAGATACGCGCGGCTTAATAAGGCGCGAATCGTATACTCTGCCGATAAATCGACGTATAAGCTCCTTAGTAAGCACGTGGTTTGAAATTACTCCGTCTTTTAACGGGCGAATGGCGGATATATATGCCGGTGTACGTCCTATCATCGCATAGGCATCTGTGCCCACTGCCAGCACTTTACTATGTTTACTGTCTACAGCTACAATTGTAGGCTCGTTTAATACTATACCCTTGCCCTCCACACTTATAATAACCGAGGTAGTTCCAAGATCAATACCTATGTCATTTTGCGCCATAATCGCACTTCCATTTCTATTTTGTGGCAATACTGCCCACAGCTATGCACACGCTGCAACAAGCTTTGGCACCGCTAATCAGCAGCATTTTTGCACATTCATTTACAGTGGAGCCTGTAGTAAGTACATCGTCCACCAATAATATAGTTTTATTTTTCACCGCTACTAAATCCGTAACAGTAAATGCGCCCAATAAATTGGCTCTGCGTTTCTCGCCCGACAATGACATTTGCGGTGGAGTATCTTTTGGCTTCACTATCGCATTTGTACATAATGGTACTGCGTTTTGCCTTGAAACTTCCATTGCCAATAAATATGGTACGGAATATCCTTTGCGTTTTAGCTCTTTTATTCCTGTCGGTACAGGTATTATTATATCAAATATAGGCAGGATATTACAAGCCCTTAACACTAAAATAAGCTCACTTGCGTAATACTTTGCCAAATCCTGTCTTTTTCCGAATTTAAATCGCAATATTCCGCTTTTCACAGGCTCAACATACCAATAAGGCGCAAGCGCAATATCCACAAAATCAAGCACTCTGCCTTTTTTGTCTATTGCAATGCCCTCTTCTCGCTTTATCGCCATTATCAGCGGCTCGCAAAGCGCGCACTTGGCTACATTGCCAAGCACTCTATCGCAGTACGCACATCTTTTTGGATATATTAAATTGTCGAATTTTCGTATCAGTCCCACTCAATATTCCCTCGCAAAAAATCTGATAAACACGAAAATCTCAAATTGTTCTTTACATTCATAACCATACGGCTTACTTCTTCACTATGTCCCACTATTACGCATAAGCTGCGCGCACGCGTTACACCCGTATACAGCAAATTGCGATAGCACAGCTTTTGCGGCACGTCTGCAATAGGCAATATTATCGCTTTAAATTCACTGCCCTGACTTTTGTGGATAGTGACAGCATATGCAAGCTCCAGCTCTTTTAATTGCTCCATTGTATATATTATGCGCCTGTCCTCGCTTTTTACCACAATGGTGCCGCCCTTTTGATCCACTGTTTCTATAATGCCCATATCCCCATTAAATGCGCCAACACCGTCAGCACCATTATCTCGTGAATATTGTATATCGTAATTATTTTTTACTTGCATTACTTTATCGCCCACGCGATAAATGCGCCCGAGCGCCGTAAGCTGTGCTTTTGCCGCAGACGGCGGATTTAACAGCTCCTGCAAGCGCGGATTTAAAGCCACCGTGCCAAGTATTCCTATTTTAGTAGGGCATAATACTTGTATTTCCTGTATCGCATCAAAGCCATATGCTTTTGGCAATCGATTTTGCACAAGACCGCACACTAGCTCTGCCGCCGCCTCGCCGCCTGCCTCCATCATAAAATAATCGCTTTGCTTGCCGCCGCGTATAGGTAAATCTCCGTTCACTATCCTATGTGCGTTACTCACTATCAAGCTTTCCGATGCTTGACGGAATATTTCTTTTAAACGCACTACAGGTACAGTGTTTGATGCTATTATCCCTGAAAGTACATTGCCTGCCCCCACGCTCGGCAGCTGATCCTCATCGCCTACCATTATAATACGGCACGAGCTTTTAAGCGCAGCAAGCAGGCTTTCAAACAGCATTACGTCTACCATACTCATTTCATCTATCACAAGCACATCACATTTCAGCTTGTTTTTTTCATTATGAATAAACTTAATATTACCCTCGCTTGCATAATCCACCTCTAATAAGCGATGCACCGTCTGTGCTTTGCGCCCTGTTAGCTCTGCCAAACGCTTTGCCGCTCTGCCCGTAGGCGCCGCAAGCGATACTCTGTCTCCGCTTTGCTCAAAGCACGCAATAATACCATTTACCGTAGTGGTTTTGCCTGTACCGGGGCCTCCCGTAAGCACAAGCGCGTGACGTGCCAATGCCGACACTATTGCCTCTCGCTGAAGCGGAGCGTATTTTATACCCTCCAGTAATTCATTTGCATCTATACGCTTATCTGCTTTTTCTTCTTCTATCACAGGCAGCTTTACAAGCTCTTTTAAGTGATACGCAATATTTTGTTCTGCTTTATAATAATCAGGTAAATAAATATATTCTTTTTCGCCATTTACAGCGCAAACAAGCTCCTCGTCCTCAAGCAAACGCATCATACACCTACTCGTAAGCTCTTCTTCTACGTGTATAAAATCTGCGGCTGTTCTGCTTAATTTTGCTTTTGGCAAGCAGGTATGTCCATTTTGTAAATTGTGCCTTAATATGTATAATATTGCCGCATTTATTCTGCAATCGCTCTCTTCGTCCATTTGCAGCTCCGCTGCCATTGCATCTGCCATTTTAAAAGGCATACTCACCTGCCCTAAGCATAGCAAATACGGATTATGCGATACCATATCTATAGTATATGCGCCATATATCTTGTACACTTCCACTGCCTTTTGCGCCGATATCCCATATCTTGACAGCCAAGTAATTGCTTCCCTTACATTAAATATGCGCTTAAATTCGTTAGATATTGCAGTTGCCTTAATCAACGTAAGCCCTTTTATTTTGGATAATCGTTCAATATCCGTCGCTATTACATCAAGCGCTTCACTCTTAAAGGCATCTACAATGCGTTTTGCAATAGCAGGCCCAATATAAGGCAGAGCGCCGGAGGAAAGATATTTTCGTATTGCCTCCTCATCCTCCGGCAGCCTTGCTTCACATAAATTCACTTTAAACTGTTTGCCAAAATTAGCGTGTGTGCTAAATTCACCGTGCAAAGTTACTTCCTCGCCCTCGCACACGCTTCCAAGCTCTCCCACAGCAGTAATAAGCTCACCGTTTGAAGAAACCTCCAGCACGGTATAGCCATTTTGCTCGTTATGAAAAACTACATTTTCTACTACGCCTTCAATTTTTATCTGTTCATCTGGCAAGGCTATGTCTCCTTTTGCAAATATAGCAACTTGACTTTTTTTGTCCTTGTACTCAAACCTTTTGTCAAGTTGCATACAGCAAAGACGAGGGCTTTAGTAAAACAATTAAAAGTAAAATTGCTGTAATGGTACAATTATACCTCTTTTTTTGCATTTTGTAAATGTAAGCGTGCTGTTAACATTACGCCCACTTCGCTCTCTGTAACAAAATATATTCCACGCATACTTGTATCAAGACGTTCTCGCTCGTCCATAGCACCCGAACACATAACAATAATTTCACAGTCAGGCAGCTTTTGACGAACGTCAAGTACATTATTCCACATCTGCTCCAAGTTCCCCGACGACAACAGCACTACCGCTCTTGGAACCTCCTGTCCTTTAAATATGCACGAAGTAAGCACATCGGATAAAAAGTATGCTCCCAGCACTGCAAACATTGTAACGATGATTAAAATAATGCCATTCATCTCCATACGCCTCCCTTAATGTAAAGCCAAAGATACTCTCAATACTTTAAAGTATGCACAGTACTGTATCAATGCTACTTTAATTTTGCTAAAGGGCAAAAATATTTTGTAAAATATGCTATAATTGTTTTAAAGACATACTAAAGGCAAAAAAATGATTGCATAAGACGAAACGCACGATGTATAATAAGCACAAGCAACAAACCAATAAATTAAGGAGATATAAATATGACACAGGATATGATAGTAATACTCGACCTCGGCAGTGAGGAAAGCTCCCGTCTCGCACGAGACATTCGCGCTCTTGGTGTTTACAGCGAAATTTATCCGCACGATATTGAAGCAAGCGAGCTGAAAGCGCTACCCTGTGTTAAGGGCATAATACTAAATGGCGGATGCAACAATATGCTGAATGGCACTGCAATAGCTCCGTCAAACGAAGTGTTAGAGCTTGGTATTCCTATATTCTCTATAGCCTATAGCGCTGCTTCATCACAGCACAGCGTACCTGCAATGCCCGAGATACAAGCACAGCGCGATCAATTGTTGTCGCATTTTGTATTTGACATCTGTAAAGCAAACGCAAACTGGAATATGCCTAATTTTATAGCCGACCAAGTAGAGCTTATCCGCCGCCAAGTAGGTGACAAAAAAGTATTGCTCGCACTATCGGGCGGTGTAGACAGCTCTGTAGTAGCGGCATTACTGCTAAAAGCTATAGGCGACAAGCTTACCTGCGTACACGTAAATCACGGCTTACTTCGCAAGGGCGAGCCTGAGCAGGTTATCAAAGTATTTCGCAATGAGCTAAAAGCAAACCTTGTATATGTAGATGCAACCGACCGTTTCTTGGACAAGCTTGCGGGCGTAGCAGAGCCTGAAGCAAAACGTAAAATTATCGGCGCCGAGTTTATCCGCGTATTTGAAGAAGAGGCGCGCAAGCTTGACGGCATTGAATTTTTGGCGCAAGGCACAATTTATCCTGACATAGTAGAGAGCGGCACCAAAACAAACAAGGCAGTAAAGAGCCATCACAACGTAGGCGGCTTGCCTGACGATTTGGCATTTAAGCTCGTAGAGCCGCTGCGACAGCTATTTAAAGACGAAGTACGCGCCTGCGGCAAAGAGCTTGGATTACCCGACGATATGGTATATCGCCAGCCGTTCCCCGGCCCGGGGCTTGGAGTACGCTGTCTTGGAGCCATCACACGCGACCGCCTAAATGCCGTGCGCGAAGCAGATGCAATATTGCGCGAAGAATTTGCCATTGCAGGCTTAAACAAAACCGTATGGCAATATTTTACGCTTATTCCCGATATTAAATCCGTAGGTGTACGCGACAACGCTCGCTCGTGCGAGTGGCCTGTAATATTGCGCGCCGTCAATACCATCGATGCAATGACAGCATCTATAGAGGAAATACCATACAATCTGCTTGCCAAAATCACCGCGCGCATTATCACCGAAGTAAAAGGTGTAAACCGAGTATGCTACGACATCACCCCAAAGCCCACAGGAACTATAGAGTGGGAATAGAAGCGGTTGGCTTGCACAATGCAAAATTGAATGAAAATATGCAAAAAAGAGGGTCTTTTGGCCCTCTTTTTTTGTGCGTTTTATGGTTTTATGTCAAATGCAAATGCTACACTTTTTAATGTAAATTTTATCATTTGGCTTGTAAATAAAGGTAAACTATGCTAGCATAAATAACACATATATATATACAACCCATTATTTTATGAGGTGTGTCGATTGGTTAGCAAAAAATAAGAATTTTATAAAACGAAAAATGACTATGTCTGAATTAGCATATAAAATAGAAACTACCCCACAAAATTCGAGCAATAAACTCAGCAGAGCCAATTTTAGCTAGAAGGAGATGCAGTCTATATCACAGGCTTTAGGCTACAAACTCAATATAAGCTTTACTTTAGACGAAACGGGAGAACAATTATGATTGTTAAACCATTCATCAAATGGGCAGGTGGAAAAACACAGCTTTTACCGAAAATAAGAAATAAGTATCCGGAGAAGCTGGGGGAAACCATCAATAAATATTGTGAGCCGTTTATTGGCGGCGGAGCAGTTTTATTCGATATTTTATCAAATTGTAAATTAGAAGAAGTGCTGATAAATGATATCAATGGAGAGCTGACCAACACTTATAAGCAAATCAAAAATCACTTAAATATTCTTATAGATGAGCTTTCTGAAATGCAGGAACATTTTTGGAGGCTAAACACAGAAGAACGAAAAGAATACTATTATGAAAAGCGAGAAAGATTTAATCATCTAAAAGTAAACGGCGATGAACAGGTAAATACTGAAAAAGCTGCACTATTTATTTTTCTTAATAAAACTTGCTTTAATGGACTTTTCAGAGTAAATAAAAATGGGCTTTTCAATGTTCCGGTGGGAGCATATAAGAAACCTTTAATTTGTGATGCGGAAAATCTCAACAATATCAGCACCCTACTTCAAAATGTAACCATAAAATGTGGTAATTATAACGAGTGCGAAAGTTTTATTGATAGCAATACCTTCGTATATATAGACCCACCCTATCGTCCTTTAACGGCGACGGCAAGTTTTACTTCTTATGCTGAAATGGATTTTAATGATGATGAACAAATTGCATTGGGTGAATTTGTAGACAGGATTTCAAGCAAGGGAGCAAAGGTTGTTATCAGCAATTCCGATCCTAAAAATGCAGATGAAAATGACAATTTTTTTGATGAGCTTTATAGCCAATATCAAATTGACCGAGTTAATGCGAAAAGAATGATTAATTGCAATGCAAATAGCCGTGGAGATGTGAAAGAGCTTTTAATTTCAAACTTTGGAGGGCGAATGGAAATGAACCACATAGAAAAATATAAATCAATGGGTATTCTTTCGGAAAATGCTGCATTTGAATATCTAACGTCAAATTTGAAAGATACAATTCGTACTTATGATTTTTTTGTTGCGTGGCAAAAGGTTATGGGGAATGTTAGTGAAATTGAGATTTCGTTAAATATTATGAATAGTCTTATTGGTAAAGCGAATATTGAAATTGCTCTTGAAAGTTTGATCAAAGATTATCCCGAAATTGTACCTGTTATTCCGCTTTTAATTGCTGTTCGTGGTACAAGCATTAAAGTTGCAGATATGGGCGGCGATATTGAATATTCTTTTGCTAAAAAGAAAGTTTATAGCGATGAAGAAATAAAAAAAATAGTGCATTTTTCAAAAGAGTGTGGGTTGCTTAAAATCTTAAAGAATAAGAATATAAAAAATCTTGTAGATTATGCTTTGGGCGTTGAAGTTGGGCTTGATACCAACGCTCGTAAAAATCGCAGTGGAACAGCTATGGAAAATTTAATAGAAGTTTATGTAAAGGCTATTTGTGAAAAATACGGCTTTAAATATCTTGCACAAGCGACTGCACATAAAATAAAAGAAGAATTTGGAAAAGAAGTTAACACAGATAAAGCAGACCGTCATTTTGATTTTGCTATAGATACAGGCAATAAAGTGTATCTTATGGAAGTGAATTATTATGGTGGCGGTGGCTCTAAGCTGAAATCTGTTGCAGGAGAATTTAGTAGCTTGTTTTCCCTTGTTAAAAATGATAATACAGGTTTTATATGGGTTACAGATGGCGACGGTTGGCTGACAGCAAAACGCCCACTTAGAGAAACTTTTGACCGTATTGACTATATTATGAATATCAAGATGATTAACAAAGGATTACTTGAGGAAATATTGGTGAAGGGCTTGTAGTATGAACAAAAAAATAACCAAATGGGAACCCGAAAACTTCGAACTCGAGATGACCACACACTGGTCATTTCCTGACAGAGGTAACTGGGCTACCCATGATGCAAAATGGCGTGGTAACTGGTCACCGTACATACCGAGAAATCTTTTGATTCGCTATTCAAAAGAAAACGATTTAGTGCTTGATCAATTTGCAGGAGGTGGCACTACTCTTGTTGAAGCTAAACTATTAAATCGAAATATTATTGGTGTCGATATAAATGATGTTGCTCTTGAGCGTTGCAAAGAGAAGATAGACTTTGATCATGACGGAGCTAACGGTAAGGTTTATATTCACAAAGGCGATGCAAGAGATTTACACTTTATCCCCAATGAAAGCATTGATTTTGTTTGCACTCACCCACCTTATGCAAACATCATCCAGTACAGCGAGGATATAGCAGAGGATTTATCTCATTGTAAGATAGCAGAATTTCTCGAAGAAATGAAAAAGGTAGCTTTCGAAAGCTACCGTGTTTTAAAAGATGATAAGTTTTGTGCCTTCCTTATGGGAGATACAAGGATTAAAGGTCATGTGCAACCCATGAGCTTTGAGGTAATGAAGATTTTTGAAGCAGCAGGCTTTAAACTAAAAGAAATTATTATAAAAGAACAACATAACTGTAAAGCAACAGGATACTGGAAAACCAATAGTGTGAAGTATAATTTCTTGTTATTATCACATGAGTATTTGTTTGTGTTTAGAAAGTGAGAATGAAGTAAATGGATATTTCAACAGTAAATATTTTAGCACAAATGGGTACTAATCTAACAGCACTAGCTGTTAAAGGAACCGCAACAGCAGTTCATAGTAAAATTGAATCAGTGAAAATGAGCTTAATGCTGAAAAATTAAGAAATACCTATGACGAGATAATTAATCAATTACTTTCAGAGCGTGAAGAGTCTATAAGAATGGCTCAAGCATATAAAGAAGAATTAGATAAAGTTGTTATTAGCGATTCAGATATTGAACATTTACATAAAACTGTTTCTATGGTCCTAGAAATTATAAAGGCAATGTCTCCACAAAATCAATCCATAGACTCAATTGGACAACTAAAAGATTTAATAAGTGTAGATGTTCTAAAAACTATGCAATTATTGGGATTTAATTACAAGGCAGCAATAGGGGAACCGTTGACGAATCTATGTGCTGATGCAATATCACATATTGGGAATAAAAGCAAGTCAACAATGAAGAAATGATAATCAGCTCACCGATAACATTTTGATAACAAAAAGTCGTAATAATCCTAATAGCCGTGAGAATACGGAGAAAAGAGCCACAGTTTTAAGCCGTTTTTAGACCACAGTGTCTGGTGTTTACAACCACGAACGGCGAGTGGGAATAGTAGCGGTAGGCTTGTATCTTGCA
>JAVWEG010000021.1:0-31107 GCA_036641735.1 Oscillospiraceae bacterium | reverse complement strand
CGCAAGCTCAGCTTGATTTTGCTGTTTGGCGGAGTTTTGTGCGGCGTTATTACGGGCCTGCGCAGCGGCGATACGCGGATGGGTCTGTCGGCGGCGGCGGCGGCTGTGGCGCTTGGAATAGACTCAAAGCTCGCAGCAAGCGTTTTGTCGCAGTCTCGAGGGGTGCGCGGCCGCTGTGAAGTGCTGTACGATGATGTGTTTACTGTGCTTTGCGATTTTGCACATACAGGCGATGCAATAGATAAAGTGCTTTCGGGAATATCGCCGTTTGTTAAAGGCAAGCTGTACGTTTTGTTTGGCTGTGCAGGAGAGCGCGATGCGGCAAAAAGGCCGCTTATGTCGGCTGCGGCAGCAAAATATGCAGATTTTGTGATACTTACCTCCGACAATCCGCGCAAAGAAAATCCGTATGATATAATAAAAGATACGCAGCCTACATTGATAGAAAATGCCGTGCCATACCTTGTGGAGACGGAGCGCCGAAGCGCTGTGTGCAAGGCACTTGAAATGCTGCACGAAAAAGATGTGCTGATGCTGTGCGGAAAAGGACACGAGGATTATCAAGCTGTAGACGGAGTGACATTGTATTTAGACGAGCATACAATAGTGAGCGAGTGGCTGCAAAAAAACGGATATACGAAATGAGGAATGTATATGTACCCAATAGAGGCTAAAATATTATTACAAGGTATAGCGGATATAGATAGCTGTGCAAAGATAAGCTCGGTAGTTACCGACAATCGTCTTGTAACTAGTGGGAGCATATTTGTGTGTATTAAAGGCGAGCGAGTAGACGGACACAGCTTTGCGGCGGCGGCTATAGATAGCAAAGCCGAATTTGTATTGTGCGAATATCTGCCAACAGGCGCCGATGCTCGCAAATGTATTATAGTGCCGAATACTCTTGATGCGCTTATTACAATGAGCGGCAATTACACAGCGCAGTTTTCACCCGTAGTGGTGGGTGTTACAGGGAGTGTAGGCAAAACAACCACTAAGGAATTTTGCTACAGTATATTCAGTGCGGCAGGCAAAACCATTAAAACCAAAGGCAACCAAAACAACGAAATAGGTATGCCAAACACTTTATTTAATATAGATAAAGATACAAAATATGCCGTGGTGGAAATGGGGATGCAGGGGCTTGGAGAGATAAGCAAGCTTACGCGTGCGGCGCGGCCTATGGGAGCAATTATCACTTGTATAGGGCGCTCACATCTTTTGCAGCTAGGCTCGCGTGAAAATATATTAAAGGCAAAGCTTGAAATATGTGAGGGGCTACCCGACGGTGCGCCGCTTGTAATGAGCGCAGATGATGATTATTTGCCGTCTGCCGATATTCCGAAACGTTTAAAACCCGTATATTTCAGTGCTGTTGGCAATGCAGAGGTACAGGCAAACAGCATTGCGGTAAAAAACGACACGACAAGCTTTACAATTTGTGATAGAATATATGGTATGCACAAGGTAACAATTCCTGCGCTTGGTATGCACAATGTGGCTAATGCGCTTGCGGCATATACGCTCGCTACACGTCTTGGCATAAAGCCGAATATTGCGGCTAAAGCGCTTGAAAGCTTTGTTACAGTAGGGCAAAGACAAAAAATTACAGATTTTCACGGGATTACCGTAATAGAAGACTGCTATAATGCAAATCCTGATTCAATGCGTGCGGCGCTTAATACTTTGAGAGATTATAATGCTATGCACCGTGTAGCTGTACTTGGTGATATGCTGGAGCTTGGTGACACTTCGCGCGAGGAACACGAGCAAGTAGGACGTCTTGCCGCGGAATGTGATGTGAATTATCTTATCACCGTAGGAGAAGAAGCAAGATATATATACGCGCGTGCAGATGGCTTTGGAGTAACGGTGGTGCATTGCAAGGACAATAAAGATGCGATAAGCTTATTAAAGCATTATGCGCGCGAGGGCGATGCTATATTGATAAAAGCAAGCCACGGTATGCATTTTGAGGATATAATAAAAGGCTTTTACGAGCCTACAGATGAGGGAGCTTTGGAATAATGGCAAGATTTGCACTTATAGTTTCGGCATTTTCGGCGCTTATAATCACTTTAATATCAGGAATATTTATGGTGCCGTTTTTACGCAAGCTGCATTTTGGGCAAACTATAAATACGGTAGGGCCTACTTGGCACAAGGACAAAAACGGCACTCCCACTATGGGAGGGCTTACGTTTTATTTAGGTAGCCTTATTGGTGTGGCGCTTGGATATATAGTGCTGGCAAGTGGAGCGCCCGATGTGCTGGAGCCTACGTGGGCGCGCAATAACGGTAATCTTGTAATAGCTATTGCCACGGCGGTATGCTTTGGGCTTATCGGATTTGTAGATGATTATATCAAAGTGGTAAAAAAGCGCAATCTTGGGCTAAAAGCACGCTATAAGATAGTGCTGCAAGTAATGGTGACAGCGGCATTTTTATCGGCATTATACATAAACGGCAGCCTTTCCACGTCTATAATATTGCCTGTAATAGGGATTGTGGATTTAGGTTATTTCTTTTATCCGTTATCATTTTTACTTATTATTTTCATAGTAAATGCCGTAAATCTTACAGACGGAGTAGACGGTCTTGCATCAGGTGTTACTTTTGTGGTAATGCTTGGATTTATGCTTATTGCAGGGCTTTTGGGCAATACTATGATTGCCCTTTTTGCAGGGGCATTGGCAGGAGGCTGTGCAGGATTTTTGGCTTGGAACTTTCATCCTGCAAAAATGTTTATGGGCGATACAGGAAGTATGTTCCTCGGCGGTGCAGTAGTGGCGCTTGCGTTTGCTATGCAGCGTCCTGAGCTTTTATTGTTACTCGGCTTTGTATATATCTGCGAAGCAGGCAGTGTTGTTATACAGGTTACTTATTTTAAGCTTACTCACGGCAAACGTGTTTTTAAGATGACACCTATTCATCATCATTTTGAGATGTCGGGCTGGAGCGAAGAAAAGATAGTGGCGATATTCAGCTTTGTAGCTTTTGTATTTGTGGCATTAGCTTGTGTATTTGTATATTCAATATAGCGTTAAATTTTCCGTTATGGAGGTAAAATATTGATTAATAACACCGAAACTAAGACGGCGGAGCCTATAAATAATAATGGAAATAAAAACAAATGGCGCTTGCCAACAATGGACTGGCCGCTGGCAATAATAGTGCTTACGCTTGTAGGATTTGGGCTGGTAATGGTGTTTTCTTCTAGCTATGCTAATGCGCTTTATCACAAGGGCGACAGCTTTGTATATATCAGAAAACAGATCATTTTTGCCGCAATCGGCTTAGTGGTTATGTTTGTGGCATCATTTGTGGATTATCATATTTTTCATCGCTTTGCTTGGCCGCTTATGGGAGTAACACTTATTTTACTTGTGGTAGTGCTGTTTATGCCTGAGCTTAATGATGCAAAGCGCTGGATAGTAATACCTGCAATTGGTACATTGCAGCCGTCGGACGTGGCAAAGTTTGCGGTAATTATTTTGTTTGCACATATTATAGCCACTAATCACGATAAAATGAAAAGCTTTACCTATGGGGTACTGCCTTTTCTTGTGATACTGGGGGTTATTGCAGGGCTAATGCTTTTAGAGCCGCATTTATCGGGTACGATATTGATATTTGCAATAGGCGCTGTAATGATGTTTGTAGGCGGTACAGGGCTATTATGGTTCGCTGTAGGCATAGGCGGAGCAGGGGCTACTGTAGTGGGAGCGCTTGTATTACTGCCTGACCTTGTACCTTATGTGGAAAGCAGATTAAATTATTGGATAGATCCCTTTTCCGATGCGCTTGGCAAAGGACACCAAACTATCCAAAGTATGTATGCTATAGCAAGCGGAAAGCTGTTTGGCAGAGGGCTTGGAAATAGCGTGCAAAAGCATTTGTATGTACCCGAGCCGCAAAACGATTTTATTTTTGCAATTACTTGCGAGGAGCTTGGCTTTGTAGGCGCACTTATAGTGATAGGATTGTTTGTGGCATTGCTGTTAAGAGGGCTATATATTGCAATAAAATCCAAAGATAAATTCGGCGCGATGATAGTAGTGGGTGTGGTAATGCAAATTACTTTGCAAGCGGCGCTCAATATTGCAGTTGTTACTAATCTTATACCGAATACAGGTATAAGCTTACCGTTTTTCTCGGCAGGAGGCACATCTCTTACTATGCTTATGGGCGAGGTGGGAGTAGTGTTGTCTGTGTCGAGGCAGTCGAATATTTATAAAAGCTAAAGGAGGATTATATGCGTATTTTATTTGCCGCAGGAGGTACAGCAGGGCATATTAATCCTGCTATTGCTATTGCAAAATATATGAAAGAGCGTAATAGCGAATATGAAATATTTTTTGCGGGGCGCAAACGCGGTATGGAATATAAGCTTGTTACGGAGGCAGGATTTCCGTTTTACGATATTGAAGTAAATGGCATACAGCGCCGTCTTACACCGCATAATATTGCACGCAATTTTGTGGCGCTGTATCATTTGGCACTAGCCACAGGACGCGCCAATAAAATACTGGACGAGGTGAAGCCTTGCTTAGTAATAGGCACAGGCGGATATGTATCGGGGCCTGTTTTGCGCGCGGCGCAAAAGCGCGGTATAAAAACAGCTATTCACGAACAAAATGCTTTCCCCGGTGTCACTAACAAGATACTTGCCAAAAATGCCGACATAGTGTTTGCCGCAATGCCAGATGCCATAGAAAAGCTTGGCGCTGAGGATAAAACGGTAGTGGCAGGTAATCCTGTACGTCAAGAGGTATTTGAGGCAGACAGATACGCTGCGCGAGCCGCCATAGGTGCCAATGACGAGCAAGTGGTAATATTATCGTTTGGCGGCAGTCTTGGAGCAGAGCGCATTAATGAGATGATAGCTCCGCTTGCCGCGTGGCACATTAAAAACCGCGATTTTATACATATTCACGCTACAGGAAGCATCGAAAAAGATATTTTCAATAAAATGGCTGTTGATTATGGAATAAATAACGATAAGCATTTTATAATAAAAGAATATATAAGCAATATGCCCGAGCTACTAAGTGCCGCAGACCTTGTAATAAGCAGAGCAGGTGCGCTTACGCTCGCGGAAATATCTGCGGCAGGTAAAGCGAGTGTTCTTATCCCGTCGCCAAATGTAGCCGAAAATCATCAGTATTACAATGCGCTTGCGCTCGAAAAGCTTGGCGCTGCAAAGGTACTCGAAGAAAAAGACCTTAATGCAGATAAGCTTATAGCTATAGTGGACGAGCTTACAGCGGACAAAGCACAGCTTATGATTATGGGCAAAAAGGCACAGGCGCTCGCACAGCCAAATTCTCTTGACATAATATACGAACAGCTGAAAAAGCTGATTTAAATACATTCTGCCACCGTAAAGCAGGTGCGTTATTAACAAATTCCCCATTTTTGGCATAGTATATGGTAATGCTGGAGATGGGGTGGCGAAATGGAAGTGTTTACTATATGCGGAGGCAAAAAGCTTTATGGAAAGCTTAATTTGCCAACAGCCAAAAATTCGATATTGCCTATAATGGCGGCGAGTATGCTTTGCACAGGAGAGGTGATTTTAAGCGATTGCCCTCATATTTCCGATGTAGATGTAAGCATACAAATATTAAAAGCGCTTGGCTGTAAAGCAAGCTTTGTGGGCAAAAATATACATATTAACGCTGACAATGTGGAATATACGGCAATTCCATCAGCGCTGATGGGCGCTATGCGGTCATCTGTATTTTATTTAGCACCGCTTTTAGTGCGTATGGGTAAGGTGAAGTTTCATACTCCGGGCGGTTGCAGGCTTGGTATAAGACCAATTGATATTCATTTAGACGGATTGCAGCATCTTGGCGCTACAATTACTAATTGCGATGACAGCACGGAAATTGCAGCTCCAAATGGACTATATGGCGGAGATTATACATTGCGCGTGCCAAGCGTAGGCGCTACAGAAACGCTGATGATGGCGGCAGTGAAAAGCCGTGGAGATACTGTGCTGCGAGGGGCAGCTACAGAGCCTGAAATATGTGATTTGGCGGCTTTTTTAAATGCTAACGGCGCTAAAATAAAAGGTGCAGGCACAGGTGTAATACAAATATCGCCGACGAAAGAGCTTGGCTATTCTAAACCACACACGCTGAACAAAGATAGAATTACGGCGGCAACTGTGCTTTTTGCCGTGGCTGCTGTAGGCGGAGATGTAACCGTGTGCGGTGGAGATACGCAGCATTATAGAGCTACCTTGAGAGTGCTTGAGGATATGGGCTGCGAGCTTGATATTAAAAGTGACAGTGTCCGTATTCTCAGCGACAAGCCACTTATAGCGCAAAAACATATTTATACAGATGTATATCCTGCTTTTTGCACAGATGCAGCGCCGCTTGCTGCGGCGGCTTTGCTTACAGCGCAGGGCGAGAGCAATATCATTGATACAATATTTGAAAACAGGTTTGTTTGCAGCTCGGGATTTGCAGATTTGGGCGCAAATGCAGTGCGAAACGGCAGAGCTTTATCTATACAAGGTACTAAGCTATATGGGGCGGATTTAGAAGCGCCTGATTTGCGTGGAGGCGCGGCATTGGCAATAGCCGCAATGTGTGCCGACGGAGAAAGCACACTTAGAGGAATATCACATATTAAACGTGGATACGAGGATTTTGCAGGAATGTTTGCAGGGCTTGGAGCGCAGATAAAATTAAAATCAAGCTAAAAAAATAAAGCGAAAGGCGGCGACGGTGAAAAATGGATAAAAGAAAAAAGCAAGCGCGAAGGCAAGCTGCGCCGCCGCCGATTAAGCCTAAATACAATACTCAGAAAGCACAGCTGTTTGACCAAATGGCAGCACCGATACCGCGTACTATCACTAACAAAAGTATGGGTATGCACGAGCTGATGGAGCAAGCTAACAGTGAAATGAGCCAAGTGCAAACTCAGGTGCAAGACAATAAAAAGCGTCATAAACGGCCAAGAGACGATATGCACCGAATTTCACGCGCACAGGCAAGACGGCTGCGCAACCGCAGGCGATTAGTAGCAATACTGATAGCTGTGGCGGTTATTGTAGTGGGATTAACATTATCTGTGACAGTACTGTTTAAAATAGATAATTTTGTGCTTGATGGTGACAGCCCTTATGCAATAGATGAGCTTTCGATAGCGTTTGCACATCCAAAAGGCGAAAATATTTTTGCGTTTCGCACACAAGATGCGCAAAACGCGATATCAAAGGCTTTGCCATACATAGAGACGGTTACTGTGCGCAGGCGCTTGCCAGGCACGATTGTATTTAAAGTAACGCAAGCTACAGAGGCATATTATGTAAAAACAGATGCAGCATTTGTAGTGCTTTCGCAAAAGCTTAAAATATTGCGTGTATCACAAGATTTGCCTACGGATTTAATAGAAATTGTAGGTGTAGTGCCGACAGATACCACTCAAGGTGCGCAGCTTACGCTAGACAGCACAGACAAGTACGAAGCGCTAAATAAGCTTTTGTATACTTTAGATAGCGAGGGCATTACAAAGGTGAATGTTATTGACGTAACAAATGAGCTTGAGATGAATGTAATATATGATAACAGAGCTAAAATCATCATAGGAACGCAAAATGATTTGGAGGACAAGCTTGCAGTGGCAAAGACAGTGCTTGAAAATCATATAGGAGCGCTTGAGCGAGGCACGCTTGATGTGTCGCATCAAAATGAAAACGAACATAGAAATGGTGTATGGCGAGCAGGAAAATTCTAAATAGCGTAAATTATTTATGAATAATAGCAGAATGTTTCTATAAAAGCTTGAAAAATTATTCAAAATCTGTTACTCTTTAATAATGTAAATAAATATAATTATAATAATGTCTTTAGGGGGAATTATTCGTGGCATTTATCCTCGATGAAGAAAATCAAAACGTAACTAACATTAAGGTTATCGGTGTGGGCGGCGGTGGCGGCAACGCAGTTAATCGTATGGTTGAAGCTGGGCTTAAGGGTGTGGAGTTTATCTCTATGAATACCGATGCCCAAGCTTTGTCTACCTCAAAAGCTACCCAAAAGGTGCAGCTGGGAGCAAAGCTTACCAAAGGGCGCGGCGCAGGTGCTGATCCTGAGATAGGTCAGCGTAGCGCTGAAGAAAGTAAGGACGAGATTGCATCTGCACTTAAAGGCGCGCAAATGGCTTTTATCACCGCCGGTATGGGCGGCGGTACAGGCACAGGCGCAGCACCTGTAGTGGCAGAGGTAGCAAAGGATTTAGGTATACTTACTGTTGGTATTGTCACAAAGCCTTTCCCGTTTGAGGGCAAGCGCAAAATGAATACCGCAGAGCAGGGCATAGCAGGGCTTTTGGAGCGAGTGGATTCACTTATTGTTATACCAAACGAGCGCTTAAAGCTGATAAGCCAAGAAAAGATTACCTTACAAAACGCATTTGAAGCGGCAGATAATGTGCTACGTCAAGGTGTGGAAAGTATTTCTGCGCTTATAAATGTGTCGGCATTTATTAACTTGGATTTTGCTGATGTGCGCAGTATTATGAAAGATGCAGGCTATGCACATATGGGCGTTGGCACAGCTAAAGGCACCAATAAGGCTGAAGATGCTGCCAATGCGGCAATTTCCAGCCCGCTTTTAGAGACAAGCATTGCAGGTGCAAGAGGTGTTATCATTAATATCACTGCATCTACAGACATAGCTCTTGACGATACAGAGCGCGCGGCGGCGCTTATAAGCTCGGCGGCACACCCCGATGCCAATATTATTTGGGGCGCTGCTTTCGATGATTCTTATAAGGACGAGATGCGTGTAACTGTTATTGCTACAGGGTTTGAGTCTGCACCCGGTGTTATGCCTGTAACGGCGGCTACATCGCAGCCTACATCAGCACCTATGGGCTTTGGCGGAGTGCCGATATCTTTTGCAGGCGATAATAAATCCGCGGTGTCGGCAAACGATGCCGCAATAGCACAAGCGGCGCAAGAGCAAGCCAAAAAAGAAGAGGAAGATGACAATTCGTTTTACGATGATGTTATCACATTGCTAAATAACCGCACAGGAAAATAATATTACAAACAAAAGCCGCTAAAAGCGGCTTTTGTGCAAAATAGCTTCTCTTTTGATAAATGCGGTGCTATAATATACCTATCAGTTAAGTAAAAAGCAATAATGCAAAGGGGGTAATGGGTTTGACAGATACACTGCCGACAGATAATTTGAACATTATAGATAATAACGCTCCGCAAAAACTATTTGGTACAGCATTTTTGGGGTTTAAACGCGAAGAGGTACTGGATTATATAGAGCGCATTACCGCTAGTAGTAATGCTGAAATTCAAAAGAATATAGCGTTATTTGATACGGCGCAATGCGAGCTTAAAACATATAAAGAAGACAATGCTACGCTATTAATAAAAATAAAAGAGGCGAGCGAGGCTTTGGAAAACGAAAAATCGCACGCTGTAACGGCAGAATGTAATTTGGCAGAGCTTCGTATTGAATTTGATAAAAAGTGCGACGAATCCGATTCCTTTAAAAGCCGATTGTTTACTCGTGAGCAGGAAAACGTAGTGCTTAAAGCGGATAACACAAGGCTGAATACCACTATTAATTCACTTACTGTAACGGTAAATGAATATAATTCACGCAAAGACGAGCTTATGCGCAATGAGCAGGAAGCAAGGAGTAAAGCAGATAGTATTTTACAAGAAGTAAATGGAATAGCGCTTGCCACAAAACGTGATGCGCAAAAAGAAGCTCAGATAGCGCGCGATGCGTTATTGGCAGAAGCACGCACCGCTAAAGAAAAAGCAGACGAGGAAGCACAGCGTATTCTTGATAAAGCAGGCGATGAAGCAGTAGAGATGTTAGCGGCGGCACAACGTGAAAAAAATACGACAAAGCTGCTTTTGAATGGCTCTTGTGAAGACATATCAGAGAGCGTGGCAATATTGAAACGCGAGTTAGCAGAGGTGGATACTAAAATTGCCGAAGCGGCGAAGCAATTGCAAAACGCTACTGTCGGGATAGCGACAGCTCTTGATAATACGGAGAAAAATTTAGATATTTTGGGAATACAGGTAAAAAAGTTTCCCGAAAATGCCACGGCGGCAAGGCTATCAAGAGAAGATGTTTATACGCAAGCTGCGCACAAAGAGATGCATAGGCTGCCAACGCATAAGCGCACAATAGCAGATAGCATTTTAGATGGGCTAAACCGTATTTTAGGATAAATAAAAGGTAATAATAAGCATTACAAAGAAAAGAGGTATTTATATGGAAATAGTTTTGACAAACGATAATTTTGATGAGCAAGTGTTGAAAAGTGAAATACCTGTAATGGTAGATTTTTGGGCGGATTGGTGCGGCCCGTGCCGTATGCTCGCCCCTACGGTAGAGCAAATATCAAAAGACGAGGAAGGTAAGCTAAAGGTATGCAAGCTTGATATAGATGCAGAGCCTGAGCTTGCACAGCGCTATGAAGTGATGAGCATACCTACAGTGATAGTATTTGCAAACGGCGAAGAAAAGGCAAGAAGCGTAGGCTTAGTGCCAAAAGACAAATTAATGGCAATGCTATAAAAATAATGTTAAAAAGCTGCCGACAGAATGGAAATCATTCTGTCGGCAGCTTTTTATTTTCGTTTGATAGCGCTTGTGCCTTTTTCTACTAAATATGTAGCTTCAAGGTCTGCTAAATGCAGCTTTACCGCTAATGGATATGTGTCGTATGCTTCACTGATAGCATAAGAGCCACCGCGCACAGCATCATCAAATCCGCCCATATGCCAACGTATGGCTACAGCTTCAGGTGTTTTAAGACGTACAAAGCGCTCGATAAGGTATACGCTTTTTTCGCCGTGACCATAAGGAAAAGCATCCTCTACATTGTATGTGGGTATCTTTTCCCATTGCCCTGTAACTTCGTTTTTCATATTGCGAAATCCCGATTTATAAAAGTTTGCCTTACATAAATCGTGCAATAATGCAGTGAGCGCAAAGCTTTCTTCGCTGTCGCCTGCTTCAAAATAGCGCTCACGCAGCACCTTGTATACATTGATACTGTGCATTACAAGCCCGGATTCGCACGCACCGTGAAAACGCGTGCTGGCAGGAGCCACAAAAAAGTCTGTTGTGGCAAGCCATTCAAGCAAAGCTTCTGCACCTTGCCGCTTTACATTACGAGTAAAGATATCTGTAAATTCCTCTTTAAAGTTCATTTTACAGTTCCATATCGTTAAGGATACCCTTAAGCATTGCAAGGTCGTCGTGCGATAGGCTTACGCCTTTGCCCATTTTGGAGTTGTCGGGTGACCAGTTGCGGATATCATATTTTGGCTCGCGGTCGTTCCAGCTAATCATATTAAGCTGCATTTCCCAACCGTTGCTGCCCGTACCAAGTACTGCAATGCGCTCTGTAATCTCATATTTAAATTCTGCCATATTTTACACCATCCTATTATTTAATAAGCCTATTCTACTAAATGTGCAGAATAATTGCAAGTGATAATGTAAATTTAATTAATGACCTTACAAAAAAGTCGTAGACGGTATGCTTATTTATATAATGGGCCATAGCTTGCGCAGGCTTTGTAATCGGCGGCTTCTGCGTTTTCAGTGCCGAACGATGACCAAGCGTGTGGGCGATATACGTTTTCGGGCGCAACATTGTGCATTGTTACAGGAATACGCAGCATAGATGATAATGTGATAAGGCTTGCTCCTACGTGTCCGTAAACTGTAACACCGTGATTAGCACCCCAGTTAGCCATTACACTATATACATCTGTAAATGCACCGTGTCCTGTAAGAGTAGGCGCAAACCAAGTGGTAGGCCAAGTCGGATCTGTGCGCTTATCTATAATTTTGTGCATATCGTCAGGCAAATTAGCGGTATAGCCTTCGGCTATCTGCATTACAGGGCCGATACCGTCTACAATATTTACACGTAGCATAGTAACAGGCATTTCAGCAGCACAGCGAAAATGGCTGGAAAAGCCGCCGCCGCGGAAATACTCGTAATTTGCTCTGCACCAATCTGTAGCATCTGTACACGCTTTTATGTCCTCTTGCTTCATCTCCCAAAATGGCTTCATACACGATTCGCCATTTTCGTTTTTCACAGCTCCGCTGCCGTCTAATGCGGTGGCACCTGAATTGATAAGATGAATAAATCCGTCTTTGGCAGCACCTGTAGGTGCTTTGCCCGTAACGCGCTCACAAGCCTCGGCACTCCAATATGTGCGCACATCGTGAAAACAAGGTGCTGTATCGCTAACAAGTGTGCCTAGCATCATTGCTATTCCGTTACAGGTATCGTTTTCTGTGGCAAACGGAGTAGGCATTTTAGCGCCGTTCCAATCGAAAGAGCTTGCCATAATAGCCTCTGTAAAATCTGCGTTTGGCAGCCAGTCTGTCCAATTGCGCTGCCCTTGAAATCCGCCTGCTATCGCATTTTTACCCATAGCTTCTTCGCACCAGCCCATCTCGGCAAGCTTTGGATTACCATATAAAATATCACGCATAACCATAGTCATTTTAGTGATAAATTCCCAGTCCTTGTCGGCAGGTACTACTTTGGATTTGGTGATAACAGAAGGTAAATTTTTGCCTTTATTGCAATCGAAGCCCTCTTTGCAATTAGCTTTTATCCAAGCAAAAGCTTTTTCATATTCTGTTGCATCGTAAATGCCAAGCGTAATACGACGAATAATTTCCGTCATATCTACCCATTCTGCACGTATTCCGAAATACTTTTGGAATACAGCGGCATCACAATAGCTACCTGCTATACCCATAGCTACACCGCCGAGATTTACATAGGATTTGTTTTTCATCCAGCCTACGGCTATAGAGCATTTGGCAAAACGCAAAATCTTTTCTTTTACATCATTAGGTACGCTAGTATCGGTTTGCTCTTGTACATCGTGGCCGTAAATAGAAAATGCAGGCAATCCCTTTTGAGCAAAAGCCGCCATTACAGCCGCAAGATACACAGCGCCCGGGCGCTCAGTTCCATTAAAGCCCCATACAGCTTTAATGGTTTTGGGATCCATATCAAAGGTTTCACTGCCATAACACCAGCACGGTGTTACAGATAAAGTAGCTACTACGTTTTCACGAGCAAATTCATCTGCCGAGGCGGCAGCTTCGGCGCCACCTCCAATAGTAGTGCTTGATATCACGCATTGCACGGGTGTACCGTCGGGATATTTAAGCGTGGAGCTGATAAGAGCTGCCGCACTTTCAGCCATACCCATAGTTTGTTTTTCCAGTCCTTCGCGGATGCCGCCCCAGCGGCCGTCTATTGTTGGGCGAATACCTATTTTGGGATAATTCATAAAGCCATCTCCTTATATATTTTATATGCCGCGTCCCATACTTGCGCATCGGACGGTGTGTAAGTGGTTAAGTTTTCTGTATTTGCCAATATATTACGTCCCTCATCAATATCGCTTATTGCGCCAAGTGCCTTTAGCTGTATAATGATATTTCCAAGAGCCGTAGCTTCTATTGGGCCTGCAATTACAGGCATATTAATACTGTTTGCCGTCATTTGGCATAATAGCCTGTCTTTCGCGCCTCCGCCTAATATGTGCAGAGTAGTAAATTCTTTTTGAGTACTTGACATAAGCTGTGCAATAGTAAAGCGATATTTAAATGCAAGGCTTTCGTATATGCAGCGCATTATTTCGCCTACGGATTGCGGTACATATTGATGAGTTTTTCGGCAATATTCTTGTATGCGCTGTGGGATATTACCTGGTGATACAAATTCAGGCGCGCAAGGGTCGATAAAGCATTTAAACGGGCTTGTGGCAAGGGCAAGCCTCTCAAGCTCTGCATATGAATAATCTGTGCCTTGCCTTTTATATTCTCGTCTGCTCTCTTGTATCAGCCAAAGCCCGATAATGTTTTTGAGATAATTTATTTTACCGTTTGCACCTATTTCATTGGATAGCTCTTGCAATTTACTAAATTCCGTTAAAATGGGACAATCTAATTCTGTACCTAAAAGGCTCCAAGTACCACAAGATAAAAACGCTGCATTGCTGTTTTTTGTGGGAATAGCCGCTACGGCGCACTGTGTGTCGTGGCCTGCTACGGATATTACCTTAGCGCCGTTGTATTCGCCGATAACAGTGCCGCTTTTTACTAAAGGCGCAAATAAAGATTCGGGAATATTAAAGGCATTAAGTACAGGCTTACTCCATAATTCGGTAATAGGATTTAGCATTTGCGAAGTGGAAGCTATGCTCATCTCGCACACTGCTTTTCCGCATAATAGGTATGCCAGTAAATCAGGTATAAATAATAAAGTGTTTGCTTCGCTAAGGTCTGTGGTAATAAGCTGAAACAGTGTGTTCATATCTAAAATCTGATTTCCCGTTTCTTTATATAGCTTTGCCGCAGGCATTAGCTTGCACGCTTGCGCTGAAATGCCATTAGTGCGAATATCACGATAATGATGCGGATTTTGCATTAGCTTTCCGTCTTTGTCAAGCAAGCCGTAATCTACACCCCAAGTATCAAATGCCAAGCTATCGAAAGTACCTGCGTTTTTAATACCTATTTTAATGTTTTGCATCAAAGCATCAATGTTCCAAAACATAGCATCGTCTTTTTCGATAGGTATGTTTTCAAAGCGATGCACTTCCTTGTAAGTGAGCGCACCATTATCATATTCCGCCAAGATAGCACGGCCACTGGATGCACCAAAATCAAACGCTAATACTTTGTTCATTTCACTACGCCTTTCTTTAATAAAATATTGGCGTAAATGGCACTTTCTCCTGTAGCTACAATGGCATAAGCTTTTTTGGCACGCTCATAAAACGCAAAGCGCTCGGTCATTTCTATAGCATCTGCGTTTTCATTATGCGAGCGAATAATGCTTTTGTATTCATTCCAAATAACAGGTTTACAATCATCGCCCTTTACTACCTCCATTAAAGCTACGGGAAGCTTTGAATATTGGTCAAGCGGCATAAGCTGTAACACGGCATCTAAAATCGGTGCTACACCGTGACCGTCCGCTCTTATAACAATCGCGTTTTCACCTACACTCTCGGCAGGGAAATTGCCGTCTGCCAGTACTATTTCATCGCCGTGTCCCATTTCCATAAGCACTTTCAAGAGCGCGGGGGATATGATAGACGGAATGTTTTTAAGCACTTGCTATACCTCCTCTGTATTGTATTTTTTGTATCCCGGGTGACGTCCTGTTACACCGTAATATCCGCGTAAATCAATAAGCTTTTGAATATTATCACGGCTGATATCGTGAGTGCCGCCGAGGATTATGGCATTAATAGTTATCTTTGCCCAAAGCTCTAGGCTTTCCATACGATAAAAAGCAGTAATTACATCGCTGCCTACGGCTAAAGCTCCGTGATTTTCAAGCAGCATTACGTCGTGTTCTTCTAAATAAGGCTCTATAGAGTTAGGTACCTCCATTGTAGATGGTGTGCCGTAGGGTGTGAGCGGCACAGAGCCGATTACAGCCACGTCCTCTATCATATTGTACATATCCATAGATTTGTGCGCTACGGCAAAGCCTGTAGCACCGGGAGGGTGGGCGTGAATTACGCTCCATACATCTTCGCGCTTTTGGTAACAGCGCAAGTGCATTTTAATTTCACTTGATGGGCGCATACCCTCTGCCGCTTCCAGTACCTTGCCGTCTGCATCTAAACGCACCAGCTTTTCAGGAGTGATAAAGCTTTTGCTCATACCTGTAGGAGTGGCTAAAAACGTGCCGTCCTCAAGACGTGCCGAAACATTGCCATCGTTAGCTGCTACCCAGCCAAGCTGCCACATCTTGTGACATACATCGCATATTTGCTCTTTAATAATATCCAGTTCCATAATTACCGTCCTTAAATTTATTTTGTGCGTTTGAAAAATTTTTACACATAATTGTGAATTAATACAATTTGATTCTAACATAGACTTCTCTTTATGTAAATATTTGATGAGTCTATTGACTTGTTTTGTATTTAAATGATATAATTCATTCAAAATCATTCATAACAATTCAATTTAAAGGGAGGAAAATATGGAACGTACAGCAAAGCTGTTAACACTATTATCTACGCACAAATTATTATCAATACAGCGTATGTGCGATGAGCTATTTTGCAGCCCATCGTCATTGCGGCGCGATTTAATAGAGCTTGAAAAAACGGGCGCTGTACGCAGAGTGCGCGGAGGTGCTATGTATGTAGCAGGCAGAGCGCACGATTATTCTTTCAATTTCAGAGAAAATGAAAACGTGACGGAAAAAGAATATATAAGCGGAATAGTAAAAGATTTTCTCGGAAATGGAATGTCCCTTTTTTTAGATTCAAGCAGTACAGTGAGCAAGGTATGTCCTGTGCTTGAGTGCCTTATTAATATTAAAGTGGTGACTAATGGTATCGCTACAGCACTTGTTTTGAACGATTGCGAACACATAGATGCTTTTATTACGGGCGGACATTTGCAAAAGGGCAATGCCACACTTTTGGGTGAGCCGTCGGGGGACTATATAGATAATTTTAGGGCGGATTTAGCTATAATTTCTTGCTGCGGCATTGATGAAAGCGGAGCATTTGAGGTGGATCCCGAGCAAGCTCGAATAAAGCAGCATATGATTGTTAATGCCAAAAAAACGATTTTACTAGCTGACCATACCAAGTTCGGCAATTCGTTTTTTCACAGGCTTTGCTCGTTTGATGCACTACAGGCAGTGATTACAGATACACAGCCAAGCAGAAAAATAGTAAATGCAATTCAAAGCACCGACTGCGAAATTTTGTATTAATTTTGCATTTGACTTTTCTGCATTAGTACGTATATAGCAATATGCGCACACATTACTATTGCGCATCGGTCTTTGACCGGCGCATAAAATCGCCCTGCGAGGGATTATATAGCAACTTGTACTTTTTCAAAACATTTGCATATCAAAGAAAGTTGCTATATAATCAAATAACATAACAAAAAGGACGTGAGAGATACAATGTATGAGCTGCTTTTGGTGGACGACGAAGAAATAGCTTTGTCGGGGCTTTCGTTATATGTGGATTGGCAAAGTATGGGCTTTCATTTGGCAGGAGCTGCACAAAATATTGCAAAGGCAAATGAAATACTGGAAAACGAACATATTGACGTAATACTTACTGATATTCAACTGGAAAACGAGTCGGGACTTGACCTCATTAGCACGGTAGTACAAAAATATCCCAAAATACGTTGTGTTATATTGAGCGGACACGAGGAATTTGAATACGTAAGACAGGCATTGAGATATGGTACATACGATTTTCTTACAAAGCCTGTACAGTTTGATGCGTTGCAGCGCACGTTTCAAGGGTTGGCGGCACAGCTTCGCGCCGACAGAAATATAGAGGTAAAGAGCGAAGAATATTTTGAGCTTAAACGTTCTGCGTTTTTCAATAATCTTGCAAGAGATAAGTCTTTAACACCTGATCCGTCTATGATTCGTGAGCTTTTTATAAAATCATCATCTGCTATGGTTTTGGTGCGTGTGCGATTAGTAAAGCAAGATGTGCTGCCTGAGGGAGCAAAAAAGGTGCTGCGAAGCGAATTGAGACAAAAAATCGGTAAAGATGTGCAATATGAGCTGTTTGACAATGCTTTGTCTGAGCTTGCGCTTTTGTTGTACGATGTGCCTCAAGACAAAATACATAGTGTTTTTGATTTGCTTACAGCACAATGCTCAGTAGCTGTGCAAATAGGTGTAAGCGATACTTTTTCATCGTTGTCACAGCTACGCAAGGCATATTATCAGGCAGGACGCGCACTGGATTATCAATTGCTTTGGCAAAAGCAAAGTGTTATGCGCTTTGAAGAGATAAAAGATTCCTTGTATACCGAGAGCGTTTTGTCGGCAGCATTTGAAGCGGACTGCAAGGAGTGCCTTGTGGAAAAAGATTTAGACCATTTGTTAAAGGCAGTAAATGCGGAAATAGATATTTTAAATAAAAGCAACGATTGTGTGCATTTATTACATTCGTTTGCGGTAGAATTATTCTTGCTTATTAACAAATTTTTAAACAATTATTTATCGGGATATTCGGATAACGAAACAATACATTCTATACGTCAAATTGTGCTGCGCAATCAGCGTGAGGATATTGCATCTTATGTGCGCAGCTATCTTGTTTCAATATGGGCGCTTGTAAAAGAAGCAAATCCGTATTCCTGCGACGTTATCCAGGACGTACAGCACTATTTACAAGAGCATTATATGGAAGATATTACATTGCAAAAGCTTTCGGATTTGTTCTTTTTGCACCCCACATATTTAAGTAGATTGTTTAAAGAAAAAAGCGGAGAAAACTTTATAGATTATTTGACAGGTATACGTTTTGAAAAGGCAAAGCGGTTATTATGCACTACTACTTTAAAAGTAAGCGATATAGGGCAAGCGGTGGGATATGAAAGCCCTAAATATTTCAGCAAAATTTTCAAAGAGCTGTCGAGAATAACACCTAAAGATTATCGTGAAGCTAACGCGATTTCATAATATATTTTTTACTTAATTAAGCTCTTGATTATCGGCAAATTCCAAAGGAATACGCAAGGTGACCTCTGTGCCTGTATTTTGCACGCTTTCTAATGTTATGCCATACTCTTCGCCGTAACACAGCTTAAAACGCTGATTTACATTGCGAAGCCCTATACTGTTTTGCATCATTTTTTCTCCGGAAAAAGATTCGCGCAAGCTTTGAAGCTCGGTGCTGTTCATTCCTTTGCCATTATCGGTAATAGTGATTAATAATATATTAGACAATTTCCAGCCGCGCAAATAAATGGTGGGATTTTGCATATTTTTATCAAAGCCGTGTACGATGGCATTTTCTATAAGAGGCTGTAAAGTAAGCTTGGGAATACAATACTGAGATGTGTTAAATTCCAGTAAGCTTACAAATTCGATTTTATGAGCATTTCGGAAATTTACCACATCTACATAAGCTTGCGCGTGTTCAAGCTCTTTAGATACAAAAACAAATTCCGCTCCTCTTTTTACAGACATTCGCATCAAACGGCAAAAGCTGTCTATCATACGGCTGGCATCATTTTCGCCTTTACCTACACGTATTGTTTCCCATCTTATAATGTCTAAAGTATTATACAAAAAATGAGGGTCAATTTGCATTTGCAAAGCATTTAGCTCGGCTTTTGTTTTACTTAGCTCTAATGTTTTTTGCGTGATATTGGATTTTACAATCTCGTCTACAAGGCACTGAGTTTGGTCTGCCATTTCGTTAAAGTGGTTACTTACTATAGTTAGCTCGTCGTGTCCTTGAGTATCGCAGCGTTCAGCAAACCAATTGCTTTTAAATGAGTTTATGTTTTTAAGCAAATTTTTAAGAGGCGAGCTGATACTTTCTGTAGTAAACCGAGCAAGAATAATACAAGCAATTAAAAGCAGTGCCACTACTAAAAGACATCGCTGCCTTATTTGATATGCTGGTTCTAAAATAGTTTTCGTATCGACGATATGAGCTACATAAAGCTCCATTTTTTTAATTTTTTGAAAGCTTACAAAAACGGAGCTGTCATCTAATTTTTGCGTAAATGTGCCTTTGGCGTTGCCAAATATTTGATTTTGCAAACCACCTTTATAATTTAAACTTGGCGCATTAATATTAGGATTTAATATGGCAAGCACATCTTGTCTGCCAAGCAAAAATGTATTTCCGGTGCCGTAAAACGCATAGTTTGTTAGCGATTGCGTCAAAAATCTCATATCGATATTCAACATAAGTACGCCGATAGGTATATGTGAACGAGCAGAATAAATTGCTACTGTCATAGTAAGTGTATTGCCAATACCGCTTTTACTGTAGGAGTATTTATGTATTACGTTGCGGTTGCTCACGGTGTCAAACCACATAGGATAGCCTTTGCCATCAATAGCTTTTGTATAATAGTCGCTTTTTTTAAAGACATCAATATCCTTTATTACAGCGCCGCGCGGCTCTCCTGCTGTATTACGCATATTATATTGTTCATCTTGGCACACAAGCTCAAAATTTTGTACAAAACGGCTGCCTTGCGTGAGCGCTAAAAGATGCTCTTCTATTGCGCGTTTATTATCTTTGTATTCAATATTATCGGCATAGTCGGCAATGGCATCGGCAAGCTCGCAGTTGCGCTCCACTTTGCGCATAGTTTCTTTATCGGAATAAAAAGCGCGTGCTATTTGCTCGTAGCTCTCCATTCGCTCTTGCACCTGTATAGATACATTACCTACTAAAAGTGATAGATATTGCTCGGTGTTTTGTTTTATTTCGCTTACGTATTGATTAAAACTAAAAAACGTAATAAACAGTAATGGTAAAATAGACAGCCCTAACATTACACATATCAAACGCGGAAAAATATTAACCCTGCGAAAGAAATTGATAATTTTCAATACTGTCTTTTCATATAAATGCCGCATAATTCAGCTCCTCTGTAAGTTTTAATCAGTACATTTATATTGTACCATAGAAATTAAGAAAAGCCCGTTCCATTTTGCGTGAAAAAATGAAACGGGCTTATTAAAATTACTTAGCTTTTAGTATTTCTGCATTGTAATCGTCTACTACTTCTGTTTGAGCTGCCTCTTGTGCTTTGGCAAATTCCTTTTTCACATCGGCATTAGGATCGGATAATATTGTCTGTACGGCTCTGTCTACATAAGCGCCCACAGTTGCTTTTCCTGCAAACTCAAGACGTCCGCCCTTAGAAGATTCTATTACCTCTCCGTATTCCTTAGGCATACCCGTTACTGCCACAAGGTCGAAATCGGTGCGAGGATAAATCATAGGAGCTACAGCGCCTGTAGCTACCATATCTTCGCCGCGCTTTGTAAGAGTATCTATAGAAAGAAGGAATTCAATGTATGCCCAAGCTGCATCTTTCTTTTCTTGAGAAGTTTTAGCATTTATAACATAGCATTGACCTAAATCTGTAGTGACGGATTTTCCTGAAGGGCCGGCAGGGAACAGCGCAAGTCCGATGTCCTCTTGCTTCATACCTGCGGCTATACAGCCGGGTATCCAGTCGCCGCCAAATGGCATCATACCAATTTTGCCCTGTGTAAACTTTTCTCTTAAATCGCCGAATTTCAGTGTAAGGTCAGGCTGCAACACGCCTTCGTTGCGTAGCTGCTGATAGTATTCGCCGGCTTTGATAACGGCAGGATCAGTGAAAGTAAGCTCTAATGTGCCGTCTTCTTTTTCACGAGTTAAGTCGCCGCCTGCTTGCCATACATAATATTGGAAGAACCATTCTGTCCATTCGGCAGATAGTGTGGCATAGCCAAACTGCTGCTTTTCTTTATTGGTAATCAATTTTGCATCGGCAAGTGCCTCTTCCCAAGTGGCAGGTGCTTTTTCGATACCGGCTTCCTTAAACAAGGCTTTGTTGTAGCCAAGATAAAATCCGCCGCTCCAGCCTGCAAGTCCCAGCAATTTGCCGTCACTTGTAAATGCGTCTACGTAAGTTTTATCATAAGCATCTTTGTCTTTCCAAGCATCAAAATAATTGTTTAGTGGCTCTAAAATGCCTGATTTCATATATTTATCCATCATAGTAAATGAGCAAGGCACCATATCAGGAGCATTGCCTGCTGCTACAGCGGTATAAAAATCGTTGCCCGGATCGCCCTCTTTTATTACGTTGTTAATAGTAATATGTGGGTTTTGCTTCATAAAGCTTTCTTGAAATGAAAGCTCAAGCTCCGTAAGTGCGGAGCTAGGATACCATAATGTTAGCTCCACGGGAGCTTTGCTTACAGCCGAAGCTGAATTAGGTGCAGATGCTGATGGTGCTGCAGGAGCTTGCGATGATGCAGGCTTGCCTGTGCATCCTGCAAAGATGCTAAGGGAAAGGCTTAGTGCAAGTATTGTTGCAAATGCTTTTTTCATAATTGTAATTCCTCCATTTAATTCATTATTGAGTAGCTGCATACGCTGAGCTTGGGTTCACGCCACAAGCTTTATGTATTAGCCGCTCGGGATGTTTTCATTGTACCTCACTTATCTGAAAATGAAATAACGTAGAATTAACGTTAAGGGACTCAATATTAAGACTTGTGAAAATATTGCATACGAAAAGGGGTGCGTATAAACGTCGCAGCTCAAAATAAAATCGGCAAAAGGTTAATATCAGAGACACAAATGTTTAGTTTAGGTAATGTTACATTGCGGCTAACTGTGGTACTCTTGTAATCACACGAACAACAGAATTGAAGTATAACATTTCAGCAGCGTTAGCTGCGTACAACAAAAGTGATGTATCACTTTTGCGTGTTTCAATGTTCGCTCAGGTGTCAAAATCTTTGATTTTGGTAACACCGTGCGGTTATTATACCATAAATACGGAGGCTTGCAAATGACACATTCAGCAGTAAAAAAAAGGAAATTATCTCCACTGGCAAGGAAAGAACGTCTGTCGGCGTGGGTATTTCTGATACCGGGTATTCTTGCTACCATTTGGCTAAGATATTATCCGATAGGCAAGGCATTTTATATGTCACTATTTAATTACGATGCAGTATCGCCACCGGGCAAATTTGTAGGCATAAAAAATTATCTTAATTTGTTTAAAACAGATTTTTACTGGGAAGCGTGGGGCAATACTTTTGTATTTTTACTGCTTACTTTAGTACTTGTGTTTTGGGTGCCTTTAGTGCAGGCAATATTTTTAAATGAGATAAACAAAGGCCGCAAGCTTTTTACCACAATCTTTTTGCTTACTACATTAATACCGATGTCGGTAAACGTAATAGTATGGAAATGGATTTGGAATCCTGAATATGGTGTTGCCAATCAGATTTTTAGCTTTTTTGGAGCTAATGCGCAGCTTTGGCTTAGCAATCCTGATTTAACAAAGTTTTGCATTGTGTTCCCGGGAATTGTTGGCGGAGGAGTAAATGTACTTTTGTACCTTACGGCTATACAAGGCATTTCTCCGCAAATATACGAAGCCGCTGCACTCGACGGCTGCGTTGGATATAAAAAGGTAACACATATTATATTGCCGAATATACGTTTTATCGTAGTAATACAGCTTGTACTTACCTGTATTACCACAATGCAGATATTAGATGCGCCATTCCAATTTGCAAGCGGAGGGCCAAGCGGTGCATCTACATCTATGGGTGTGTATATATACGATGCTGTATATAAGGATTTGTCTTACGGTAAGTCTACGGCAGCCAGTGTCACCTTGTTTGTGATAATAGCAATATTAACGGTGCTGCAAATGAAGCTCGATAATTCCGAAGCAGCGTAAAGGGAGAAAAAAATGAAAAAAGATAAATTCAAGCTACTTTCATATTTGGTAATGATAGTATTTGCGTTAATGATAATCTATCCGCTTCTTTACATCACTACCAATGCTATGAAAGACTCTGCGCGCATATATGATGTGCCACCGCAAATTTTCCTTGATGCTGCGAATAGTTTGTCTGTAGTAGTGGATTATTCTTCGCTCGACAAATTAAATGACGATGAGCTTTTGCCTTTACTTTGGCAAGACCATATTATATCAGCCGTATCTTCAGTGTATGAAATGCCAAAGGATTCTATTTTTGAAATAAAGTTTTACGGCACAATGCACGGCAAAACGATATATTATGCAAGGGCGCACCGCACACGCATAGACCTTGAAAAAGACAATGGTGTATTTAAAGGCATTGCTATTACGCAAAAAACGCTAGTTGGGGCTAATCGCTGCGAAAAAGCAGTGAACAGCCTCGGATATACATTTGATAGAAATGGGATTGCTAAAAAGCCGACACCAAACCTGCAAACAGGCGAGCTAAATACTAAAGCAGAGCAATTTCTTTGTGATAAATATCAATTGTCGGGTAAGATTAGCGGTACTAATATAAAGCAAAACAATTTATTACTTGCGGAAAGCTTTATACATTATATTAAGCTGCCAAGCTTTGTGTATTCCCGTAACGAAGTGATAGCTAAATACAGCTTTTTCTCTTTTTTCTTCAACACGGCTCTTGTGCTGTGCTGGGCAGTGCTTACACAAGTGGTATTGTGCGCAATTACCGCGTTTCCGCTATCACGGCTATTACCTAAAAAAACGGCGAATATGATGTTGCTTTTTTTCCTCGGATCTACTATGATACCATTTGTAGCAGTAATGATACCGCAATTTACTATGTTTAAACAAATGGGCTTTTACGATAACTATGCTGCGCTATTACTGCCTCATTTACTGCCATATGGATTTTTCGTTTACCTGTATAAAGGCTTTTTTGATAATTTGCCGGGCAGCTTATTTGAAGCGGCACGCATTGATGGCGCAGGCAATGGATATATTTTCTTTAAGATTTGTATGCCGCTATCAAAGCCGATAATTTCTGTAATCGCACTGCAAACCTTTCTTGCTAACTGGAATGACTTTTTCTGGGCTTGGATGGTGACGGAAAAGCAAAATTTATGGACACTTAACGTAGCACTTTATAATATTTCAAAGGTGACAAGCGTAAAGCCAAACTTTATAATGGGACTGTCTGTACTTACTATTGTACCTGTGCTGCTGCTTACTATTTTATTCTCAAATCAAATTAAAGCAAGCATAGCAACGGCAGGTATTAAGGGATAGTTACAGTTTATTCTAAGCTTAATTAATTACAAATATAATAAAAGGGGATTTTTTATGGAACTATATCTAAGCACACTAAATCTTAATGGCAGCTTGCTGCAAGGCGAAAATCCACAACCGCGTTTTCGCTCTAAAGAATCCAATATGTATTGCAGTGAGGACGGCACACTTACAGACGAAGAACATATAGGCTATGGAGTGGCTTGCAGTGAGCGTACATTGCCATATAGAATGCAAGATAGATATACGCGCAGCGAAAAAATGGTAAGCGTAAAAACGATTGTAATGGAAAACGAATATCTTAAAGCTACGTTTTTACCGGAGTTTGGCGGTAAGCTGTGGAGCCTTTTTTCCAAAGACGAAAACAGAGAGCTTTTGTATGTAAATCCGATAATGCGTCCGGCAAACTTAGCTAACCGTAATGCGTGGACAGCAGGCGGAATAGAATGGAATTTGGGACATATGGGACATAGCGCATTCACTTGCGATAATATGTACTGTACTAAAATTACAGCTAAAGACGGCGAAGAATTTTTGCGTATGTACGAATATGAAGCCTCTCACGCTCAGATTTTACAAATGGACTTTCATTTGCAAAATGGTTCACGTACACTTGGTATGTACGTAAATATCCAAAATGCACGTAATGTTGATGTTCCTCTGTATTGGTGGACTAATACAGCGACGGTGCTTACAGAGAATACGCGTGTGTTCTCAGGCACAAAGGAGATTATTTATCAGCTTACACACGATCCTGTTACTAAAATACCGGGATATGCTCATTGCCAAATGCCGCATCAGCCTAATCTTGGCGATGTAGATATTAGCTTTCCGTGGCAGATACCTCATTCTGCGGAATACTTTTTCCAAAATGAGCGCACGCAATCTGCACCGTGGGAGGTATGTATAGAAAAAGATTGTAAAGGCTTATTTGAGCGCTCCACACAGCCTTTATTTGCACGTAAAATGTTTTGCTGGGGTTCTAATATCGGCGGCCGTCATTGGTGCGATTATTTATCTACTGACGGATGCGGCGATTACATTGAAATACAAGCAGGGCTTGCGCCTACACAAAATCACACTTCTATATTGCCAGCGAACGGTAGTGTAAGCTTTACACAGATTTTTGGCGCATTTACAGCACCGCAGGCAGCGCAAAATGAGGAATGGAATACAGCATTGCCAAAGGTGGAGCAATGCGTGGAATACACATTATCATCAGCAGAAGTAAATAGACAGCACATACATTTTGCTCTTAAAAGCACATTGCCGCAAGGTGAGGTGCTGCATATGGGCGGTGCGTACGGCGCACTTGAAACAGCGCGCAGAGCAAAAGCAGGCGAAGCGCCTGTTACACCACATCTTGCGTTTGCAATGCCTACACAAAATAAAGAGTATGCAGCTTGGCTGCAATTGCTAAATGACGGCACTTTGCCTGAAAGCACTTTGCCATTACCATTTATCACTGATGTAAAATGGGAGCAATATCTTAAAAATGCAGCAGAAAAAGATAGCACGCAGGCAAAATATCAATATGCTGTGCTTTTGGCAGAAAACGGCAAAATTAACGAAGCGGAAAATATCTTGAACCAATTATGCGAAAATAAAAATCCGTGGGCAGCATATGCTTTGGGTATGCTCGCAAGACGTGATAAAAATATGCAAAAAGCGGCAGATTACATCGTGCAAGCGTACGAATGGGAAAAAGATGAGCTTGATGTCAGCTTTGCCGAAGAGGCAATTACAGCTTTACTTTGCGTAAAAAATTACGATAAAGCGTGGGAGCTGTATATGCAGATACCACAAGAAAAGCGCACCGAAACCGAGCTTTTGCTTGTGTGTGAGGCAGCGGTAAAATTGGAAAAATATGATTTCCTTGAAAATGCTTTTGAACGCGATTATGCCTCTATCAGAGAGGGAGCGGTTGGCTTATCCGATGTGTGGTACGAATACTCAGCGCGTATTGCCGCAAAGAAAAAAGGCATTGAATACAACGATGCACAAATTGACCGCAGTGCCAAGCTGCCGCAAAAATTAAATTTCTTAATGTTCGATTAATAAAATCACAGCCTCTTGTGTACACACAAGGGGCTGTTTAGAAAGAGGGACTAAAATGTCTGCAAAATTAAAACCTTATATTGCCGATTTTCAAAGCCGCGGATTTGGGCTGTTTGTACATTACGGAGCATATATACAATATAATAATGGCGAATGGGCTATGAAGCTTCGCAATCACAATGCAAAAGAATATGAGCAAAAAGCACTTGCTTTAGACTATTCAAGCTTTAATGCCGACAATCTTATCGCTTCGGCAAAGGCTTGCGGAGCAAAATATATCACATTTACTACTCGTCATCACGATGGTTTTTCGCTTTATGATACACGAGGGCTGTCAGATTACGATATTATGCACACGAAAAACGGTAGAGATGTGGTGAAAGAATTTACAGATGCTTGCCATAATAACGATATTATGCCGTTTTTATATCATACTACGGCAGATTGGCATCATCCTGCATTTGAAAATAACTTTAAAGAATACTTACAATATCTGCGCAATTCTTTGGAGATACTTTGCCGCAACTATGGAGAAATCGGCGGATTTTGGTTAGACGGAAACTGGAGCCGTGCAAGTGACGACTGGGAGCTAGACGAGCTTTATGGTGTAATTCGTAAATATCAGCCAAATGCCATTATCATAAACAATACGGGGCTTGAAGCGCAGGGAGTATATGGACACAAGGAAATAGATTGCGTTACATTTGAGCAGGGCAGAGCGCAAAAGCTGGATTGCAGTGGTATGGACAAGGCTTATATCGGCGAAATGTGTTATCCCTTGTGCGAACATTGGGGCATTGCAGAAGATATAAATGTAAAATCAATGAAGCAAATATTAGAAGCAATGACGGCTTGCCGCGCTGTAGGCGGTAACTTTTTGCTAGGCATATTTACAAATATAGACGGCAGTCAGCCGCTTTTGCACAGTGGATATCTTGAAGCTATCGGCAAATGGGTAAAAAAGCACGAAAAAGCATTTTTTGATGCACGTCCTTGTGAGGTAGAGGGTAACGGTACGGATTTTGCACTGGAAAACGATGAAAATTTATTTTTGTATTTAAATAATATTAACACTTGGGGCGATGCCAATGTTATTAAATCTGTGCCGCGTACTTTTGGCGTTTTTAAAAATGTAAATAAGCCAATTGCGAGCATAAAATGGATGGATAACGGTGCAGAAGCCGCGTTTACGCAAGATTTGGAAAAAGGTATTTTGTTTTTAGAGCCAACACCGTTTTTATATGGCGAAAGCTTTGTAGTAAGAGTGGCACAGGTGGATTATAAAGCTAATTAAATTATTTAAAAATTATGCAAGGATTTTCCTGCTCCTGTCGTATTGTAAATGAAAGGGTAAAGCCTTATTATTATATACGGAGGGAATTTTAATGAAAAAATTGTTTGCAACACTCATTGCAGTAGGTATAGCGGCGATGATATCCGTAACTGCTTTTGCCGCTGTACCAAAAACGCAATATGATACCCCTGCTTTAATTGTAGCAGAGCTTACAGACCGCACTGAAAAGTCCGTGATTGAGGAGCATACAGAGCTTGGCAAAACCTATGGCACAATCGCAAATGAAGCAGGAAAGCTCACGGAATTTAAAGCGGAGATTTTAAAACTTAAAAAGAGCAGTCTTACAGATCAGGTAGAAAAAGGCAATCTTACACAAGAAGAAGCCGATGCTATTATTGCAGAAATTGAAGTAAATCAAGCATTATGTGATGGCACGGGAGCAGGTAAGAGGCTTTGCCGCGGTGGCACTGCATATGGCAGCGGCAAAGGGCATAATGGCGCTCGTTCCAATACAGTCTGCGGCAAAATGAGGCTGCAAAGCGGCTGCGCTTACAAGTACTAATATTCCTCAAAGCTATAAAGCAACAAGGCACACAGACGTTACAAGCAGCCTATCAGGAGGCAGTTATGAGAACAGAACTCGAAGCAATTCGCGCAGTAGAGCAATACGCCGATATAATTCGGCGTATTTGCTTTTTGCATCTTAAAAACCGAAGTGATACAGAGGATATATCTCAAAATGTATTTTTGAAATATTTACTCTATTCAGGAGCGTTTGAAAGTGCCGAACACGAGAAAGCTTGGATTATTCGCGTTACTGTAAATGCCTGTAAGGATTATTTAAAAAGCTTGTGGCGGCATCCCACCACACCACTGGAGCTTATTTCCGAGGAAGCTTTAACGATATCGGACGAACAAGGCGAGGTATTACATACGGTAATTTCACTGCCACCAAAATATAAGGATGTAATTTATCTTTTTTATTACGAAGGATATTCAGCGGTGGAAATTGCGAAAATTCTTGGGAAAAATGAAAACACGGTATATTCGCTTATGGGGCGAGGACGTGCGCTGCTTAAAGAAAAGCTTGGAGGTGATGGGCTTGAACAATAAAATACAAAATGCTTTTGAACCCATATGCGCCACAGACAAGCTGAAAGATAATCTTACCGCATTTGTTAAAAATGAAGTGTCAAAGCATAGGCACACATTTTCGGCGCCATTGCGATATGCAATAGCTTGCTGTGCAATTTTGGCTATTGCTGTATGCGGCTTTGGCAGCTATAAATTCTATCAAATGCCTGTATCTTATATCAGTGTAGATGTAAACCCGTCTGTGGAATTGGCGTTAAATCGGTTTGACCGCGTTGTAAATGCGGAGTTTTATAACGACGATGGTTTTACGGTTTTGCAAAATATTAATGTCAAAAACAAGACATACACTGAAGCGGTGGAGCTGATTTTGGCGGATAAAACCTTTAATAGCTATTTATCAGAAGATGCGCTTTTATCATTCACCGTGATATCAGATAAAGAAGATGCGATACTTAAAGGTATTCAGCATTGTAAAGGCTATTCGCAAGCCAATACCAAATGTTATGGCGCAAATGCTGAGCTAATGGACGAAGCGCATCATAACGGGCTTTCTTTCGGGAAATACCAAGCTCTTTTAGAGCTACAGCAATATGATAAAACTATTACGGCAGAAGATTGCCATAATCTTACGATGAGAGAAATTCGCGATTGCATAAATGATTATGTAACCGACAGCAGCAACGCAAACGCAGCGGATAACAGCAGTAATAGGCAGTATAACGGCAATGGACATCACGGAAATGAAAACCGCCATCACGCAAAACGCAGGTAAGTAATGTCCGTAAACAAAAGCAAAGTATATCATTTGTTAAAACGGCAAAAAAATATCCTATACATCTTACTGTATAGGATATTTTTGCATAATGCTTAAACTTTAAAAGCTAATATATTTATCTTGATTTCACAAAGAAAAATCCTTGTAAAGAGCGATTTAACCGCCGCTTACAAGGATTATGTTTGGTTGCGGGGGCCAGATTTGAACTGACGACCTTTGGGTTATGAGGGCGTTAGTCCATTGATTTTATATGATTATTGATTCTCTTTTTTCGTTAACAATGATTATATAAATCGCTTGCAGTCGCTGTTTTATAGCATATATTTGTACAAAAGCCCACAAAGCCTTTTGCTATGCACTTGCACGTTTTTTGCAAAAGTGTTAGAAAAAATGTTAGAAGAATGATACGTCAGAAACATTCACTATTGATACCTTTTTTATATTGAATTGATACCATTATCAAATTGACTGATAGTGTTGTGAATTGAGTATAAAATTATTGCCATAGAGGTTCCATGAGAAAACAGGGATTGAGAAATAAGGAATTGGAGAGGTTGTATGGGATAGCTCATGGCGGAAATAGGATATCAAGTCCGAATAATTCAGACTTGGTCACTCAACAAGACCTCGCCAAACAGAACAATCAATCCGTAGACACTTGGAACAATGCCAAAAAGCTTGCAGAAGCAATTCCTGAATTGGACGAGTATATAAAAGCAGGAACAATCACCGCAACATTGCGAAAATAATACTAAATCGTTCACAGATGCCGTAGAATTGACCTACAACGCATTTTAATGTTAAATACGTCAAACTATACTGTGAAAACACAAACGCTGTACAGAGCCTTGTAGGGGCTTATACGGTGATGACTGATATCTGAATAATACTATATATTGTGGTTTGCTATTGACTTGGTTGTGAAACACACTGTATTTATTGGCTTGAACTCAATTTGTGTTTTTCGGTTCGGTGTTGAAAATTGCTCTTGTGAGTGAAAGTGAACTACTATACCACTTTACTTATTTGCACTTTTACCCAGAACTGTAAACCACCCCCACACCCGAATACAACGCATATGCAATACACACTGTCACAAAGGCTACAAGGCACATTCTAAGCGCTCTACTATTAAAGCAATATATTTTCTTTTCTTAAAGTATACACGTTATTTAGCACACAGTAGCTCGCTTTGCGTGTAGATACAAACGGACAAGGAAAAGCACCCTGTTATTATAAACAAGGTGCAAATATATGAA
>JAVWEG010000020.1:0-31657 GCA_036641735.1 Oscillospiraceae bacterium | reverse complement strand
AGACGCTATAGCACCCGGCAAACGATAATTAAATATCATAAATATTGCCACAAGTGCAAAGGCTATCACACCTGCAAGCACCATTGCATCAAGACTTTTAGCACCAAGACTTGGGCTGATAGTGCTATAGCTTTCAGCGGAAAGTGCAAACGGCAGCGAACCTGAATTAATCTTATTTGCCAGTGCCATTGCCTCATTAAGCGCTTCCTCTGTGTTTGCGCCGCCAAGAGTAATCATTGCGTGACCATCTAAGATAGCATCATTTACGCTCGGAGCGCTTACCAGTGTATCGTCCATCCATATAGAGATAGTACCGTGGTCTTTAGCAAGACGAGTAGTTGCTTCGCCGAACTTGTCTTTACCCGATTCATTAAGCTCCAATGAAACAAAATATTGATTATAATATGGACTATTGGGATCGTTATCAGCACGCGGCGATGCCTGCTTAATATCAGTGCCGTTCAAAATTATCGTCTGTGCTGTTTTACCTGTTGGCTTGCCGTCGGCATCTTGTTCATTGCCTTCACGGAAAGTAAGTACTGCTGTAGCACCTATCTCCTTGATAGCTGTTTCAGGATTAAACTCTGTCTCCCCTTCTTTCCACGGGAAACGCACAATAATACGATCCTTGTTGAAATCCGTGTAAACCTCATTGTCTGTGATATTAAGATTAACAAGACGTTGCTGGATTACAGCCTCCGCTGCTTTCATTTGGTCCTCGTTTGCATCTACATCATTAGCAGGCATAAATGTAACATCTACGCCTCCCTTGATATCAATACCAAAACGAATGTCTCCTGCCCCTTTTATCCAAGTCTTTGTAGTGTCACCATATTGTGTGCTTATCCCGAAAAACGAGGTGTAAGCAAACACAAATATTAGTAGTGCAACTAAAAAGAATTGCCAGGGCTTTCCTTTAGTTTTCATTGGTCTCCTCCAACATTTATTTTATTTATTCAGCTTGTAAAAGCTTTTCAACCGTTGATATTTGTACCGCCAGGCACAATAAATAAGTAGCTGTTTTCAGCTCTTCAATTGGTGGGAATGTAGGCGCTATTCTTATATTGCTGTCCGACGGATCTATCCCATACGGATACGCAGCACCCGCACCTGTAAGTATCACTCCTGCTTCCTTACATAATTGTACTGTGCGTTTCGCGCAATTGTTTTGAGTATATAAGCTTAAAAAATATCCGCCATTCGGATTAGTCCATTTAGCTATATCGCCATTGTTTCCAAGCCGTTCAGACAATATTTTAAGCACCATTTCAAACTTTGGCTCTATAATTGCTCTGTGCTTTTCCATATGCTCGGCAACACCTTGCGCATTTTTAAGAAACCTTACGTGCCGCAACTGATTTAGCTTATCAAAGCTTATTAGCATTGTAAACATTTGGTCTAAAATATATTTTAGATTATGCTTACTGCACGCAAGCGCACCAACACCTGCACCCGAAAATGTGATTTTGCTTGTGGAGCAGAATAAAAATGGTCTGTCCTCATTATTAGCTTTACGACATTCGGACAAAATATTAAGACAAGCATCGTGTTTGTCTTTAAGATGATGCACGCAATACGCATTGTCCCAAAAAATCTTAAAATCCTTTGCTCCCGTTTGCATTGCAGCTAAACGCTTTACAGTATCGTCACTATATGTATATCCATCAGGATTTGAATAAACAGGCACGCACCAAATACCTTTAACGCAAGGATCAAGCGCATATTTTTCCACTTCGTCCATATCAGGCCCTGTTTGAGTCATCGGTATTGTAATTAGCTCAAATCCAAAATACTGCGCTATACGAAAATGTCTGTCGTATCCAGGAGCAGGGCAAAGAAATTTCATTTTTGTGCTGCTCCAATTTGTATCGCTATCTACAAATCCACTGCGGCACCCAAGCTCCACTAAATAATATTCAAGATTTAAACTGGAGTTTCCACCTACCAATACTTCGTCTGCCTCTACTCCAAGCAATTCTCCAAAAAAACTTCTTGCCTCAGGCATACCTTCAAGGCTTCCATAATTGCGTGCATCTACACCTGTATCGCCTTTATAATCTGTTATGCTTAATAATCCCATAGATAAATCCAGCTGCTCTTTTGACGGCTTGCCACGTGACATATCAAGTTTAAGCCCCATTGCTAAATACTTAGCATAATCGGCGCGCAAGCTGTCCAATTCTTGCGCTAGAGTTAGCTTATCCATATTAGAATAATCTTTCATAGTTTATCCCCCTGTTGCCATATTACTTTCCCTCGTGCTTTTCAATAAAACTTTAGTAGCACAAGATATCATTATAATATAAAAACAGCAATAGTACAATATATAAATCCAATTTTGTCCTAAAATTAAGTTATAAATCAGATTTTTACCCATTTAATCTTAGAAAAGCGGCTGCTGAAACAGCAACCGCTCAAATTTTAATTTATATCACTTTATTAAATATTATATTGGATGTGATTTATTAACAAAATCTACGTGGTCTGCATCTACACCAACGCGTTTATTGTTACGTGATTCAAAGAATTTAGGCGCCACCTGTGGGAACATTGCATAGGTAAGTACGTCTTCCTCTTGAGTAACATATTTATTGGCTTCTGCACGTAGCTTGCCCATCTCAGGCTCTAATAAATCTGCTGGACGACAAGTAATAGGTGCTTCGTCGCCTAATATTTGTTTTGTAAACTCAGGGCTGATAGGAGCAGGCGTTTTACCATAATCGCCGTGTACAAGCCCCTTAAATTCCTTTGTTACCATCTTGTAGCGCTCGCCCATTATTACATTAAACACTGCCTGCGTACCAACAATTTGGCTTGTAGGTGTAACAAGTGGAGGATAACCTGAATCCTTACGTACTCGAGGTATTTCCTGCATAACAGCTTCAAGCTGGTCTTCTTTGCCTGCATCTTTAAGCTGCTTTAGCAGATTAGACAACATACCGCCAGGTACTTGATAAAGTAAAGTATTTGCATCTACTCCAAGCATCTTTGGTGAAAGCTGTCCGCTTGCAAGATACTTTTCACGCAACTTAGCAAAATGTGCGCGCACTACATCAAGCTTTTTCAAATCGAGTCCTGTATCATAAGGTGTGTCTTTAAGTGCTGCTACAAGGCTCTCCGTAGGCATATGTGATGTGCCTAAAGCAAGTGGCGAAATAGAAGTATCTATAATGTCAGCGCCTGCTTCTATGCCCTTCAAAATAGACATTGATGCCAAACCTGATGTGTAATGGCTATGAATATCCACAGGAATAGAAATAGTCTCTTTTAAAGATTTTACAAGCTCATAAGTAGTATAAGGAGTAAGCAAGCCTGCCATATCCTTAATACAGATACTGTTTGCGCCCATTTCTTCAAGTGTTTTTGCGTATTTTGCAAAATAATCGTTATTATGCACAGGGCTTAATGTATAGCTGATACAGCCCTGTACGTGAGCTTTTTCGCGTACAGCTGCTTTTATCGCTGTCTCTAAATTGCGTGGGTCATTTAGCGCATCAAAAATACGCAAAATATCAATACCGTTTGCTACGCTCTTTTGCACAAAATAATTAACTGCATCATCTGCATAATGACGATATCCAAGCATATTCTGCCCACGGAACAACATTTGCAATTTAGAATCAGGCATTTCTTTACGCAAAATACGCAAACGCTCCCAGGGATCTTCATCTAAGAAGCGGATACAAGCGTCAAACGTAGCGCCGCCCCAACATTCTACTGAATAATATCCCACTTCGTTCATTGCCGGCAAAATATCTCTCATTTCGTCCATTGTCATACGAGTAGCAATAAGCGATTGATGCGAGTCTCTCAAGCAAACTTCGGTAATTTTTATAGGTTTAGCCAAAATACATCACCTCTTATATTAGTATTAGTTTAAGGATACGAGTAAATCGCCAACGTTTACCACATCACCTTTAGCGCAGCTAATAGATGCTACAGTACCGTCTTGTGGTGCAACAATCTCGTTTTCCATCTTCATTGCTTCCAAAATACATAATGTGTCGCCTGCCTTTACAGCAGCTCCCACAGTAACTTTTACGTCAAGAATATTTCCCGGCATTGGAGAAGTAACTTTCACTGCACCTGTTGCGCCCGACGGTGCCGGTGCTGCCGCTGGTGCTGGTGCCGCTATCGGAGCTGCCGGTGCTGCCGCTACAGGAGCAGGATTAGCAGCTATAGGTGCTGCACCTTGTGCTGTTTCCTCTACAGATACGTTATATGCTGTGCCATTAACAGTAACATTAAAATGTTTCATATTATAAAATCCTCCCAAAATAATTTCTGCTTTTAATTATAAATTAAAGTGCCATATTTCCGTGTTTTTTTGGTAAACGCTGTGTACGTTTTGTGGATAGCATATCAAGTGCGCTAACTACACACGCGCGCAAAGTATCTGCGTTGGCAGATATGTCCGCAAGCCCTGCTTCTACAGCCGCAGCTGCACTGCATTTTTCATTTGCGTATTTATCTGCAAGCTTATCTGTGTCAGATACAATATTCTCACCGTTTGCTATTTCATCTTTATACAAAACAGTCACTGCCGTTTTAGGATCAATCGGTGCAATAACGCAGCCTTGTAGGGCAATACAAACATCAGCATTTGCAAATGCCGTATAAGCCGTGCTTACTGCCTTACCTGTAAATACCGCAAGCTTTGCTGTAGTAGCATCTGCATAAGTACCTGCCAAGCGCGCCGCTTCTCTAATACCGCCTGCCATATCGCCTGTACTGCTCTTTTTAAATCCGTCAGTGTTTATCAGTGTGATTACAGGAATACTAAACGCATCACAAAAACGTACAAATCGTGCTGCTTTAGCTACACAGCTTTTGCACATAGTGTCGTTTTCGCCATTTGTTGCTACAAAACCCACTACATTAACCGATACTGCGCCCAGTGCCGTAACCACTTCTTTACCGCAATATGTGCTTATCACTGTTAAGCTATCTTGGTCTGCAATGCTTTCACAAGCCTGTAATGCATCATATTTTGCCAAATTAATTTTAGATGCAGATGCCTGTGCATTAAATAATGCCGGTGACGACAAATTGTTTGACGGTAAAATACCTACTAAAACAGCTGCTTTAGCCGCTGCTTCTTCTGCTGTATCTACCACAATATGCACAACACCTGCTTTAGCAGCAAACTCAGCACTGCCTGCACCTGCAAGCTTGTCCCCTTGTGCGTTTGATGTGTAAGGAGGTGTAAGGAACATCTCGGCAGTTTTGCTCATAATGCAAATATCAGCACTTGCGGCAGCAAGCGCAGACGATGCGCCGCATACACCTGTAACCACGGCTATTTGCGGCACTACACCCGATATTTCCGAAACTGCCGCAGTAAGATTTGCGTTTGCTTTAAGTGCATCAAGACCTTCTTCAAGCTTTGCACCTACAGAATTGTAGAATGTAACTATTGGATTGCCCGTTTTTGCGGCCATCTTTATAAATTTCACCGCATTTTGATTGTCTTTTACAGACATTGCATTGCCATTTTGGCATAAAGCATAAACGGGTTCACCGTTTGCGCTACCGAAAGCAGCAACTACTGCACTATCCGCCTCGGAAAAATATGTAGTAAATGCGCCTTCGTCGAAAAATTTGGCAAGAATTTCTTTACCATGTTTTGCGTTAGTCATTAACAGCCCTCCTGCATTCTAAGTATAATAAAACTTAAATTTATTATACTATTTTGACAAAATAATAACAAGTGCAAATGTGCAAATAAAAGTAATTTATTTGCACTTGTTGAAAATAGTTTCGTTCGGGTATGGTTCTGTGTCGCTTTTACAGAAAACCTCGTGCCATTTTGCAAGTGCATCATTAGTTTTGTTAATAATAAAACTATTTGCACCTATATGTTCACCAGCAGCTATTCCCGCTCTTACAGCTCCATCTACAAGCATATTGTCTGTAAGCGATGTATCTAAAATTTCAGTGACGGATTTGTCAACGCGATACAGTAAATGCCCTAAATACTCTGCACCGTTCATTATTACATATCCATCAATTTCTCCGTCATATCGTCCATTGTTTATAATGTTAATAACGTCAGGCTCCATAATAGGTCTCATTGCAATCATTTTCTATGGTCTCCTTTGTCTTGGTGATGTTTTTTTGTATCTTGCCTCACGTTTAATGTTTTGCGCCGTGTTCTTTTCTATCACCGCTGTAGTCTTGCCTCTGGAAGCGGCTGTTCTCAATGCCACGATTTCTGCCGGAGTAAGGTCTCTATGCTCCCCTGTTTGTAGCATACCAAGCTTTACAGCCCCAAGACAAGAACGCTTCAAACGCACAACATTCAAATTTACAGCCTCGCACATACGGCGTATCTGGCGGTTTTTGCCTTCACGTATAGTCATTTCCAGCACTGTGCGCTCTGCTTCATCAGCAAGCACCCTTATTATAGCCGGCAAAGTTTTTTCTCCGTCATCAAGCACTACTCCGTCCGAAAGCGCAATTATTTGCTCTTCTGTAGCGTGTGGATGCACTGTTACACGATACAGCTTAGATACACCGTGGCTTGGATGTGTTAGCAAATTAGCAAATTCACCGTCATTTGTAAATAACAAAAGCCCCTCGCTGTCTTTATCCAGTCTGCCTACGGGAAAAACTCTGTCAGGAATATCTTTCATTAATTCCATTACCGTTTTACGTCCGCGCTCATCGCTTGTGGTGGTAATGTATCCTCTTGGCTTATTAAGCATTATATAGCGCATTTCCCTTTTGCGTACAATAAGCACCTTGTTTCCGTCTACTGTAAGCAAATCTTTTCCTGTATCCATTTTGTCTCCAACTGATACAGGGTGACCATTTAGCTTTACTCTGCCCTCACGAATTATTTGTTCCGCCGCTCTGCGCGAGCAAATACCCTGCTCCGACAAAACTTTTTGTATTCTTACATCTTGCATTATTGTTCCTTTTCTTTATGGCATAAAATTGCCTTATACTTCTGTTCCTTGTTTTGTTTCGTCTTTACTGTCTTTATGAAATAACGCACTTATTTTATCTACCATTTCAGGCATTAAGCCTAGCGCTCTATCTACATTGTTGGATGTATCCGATAACTGCAACAAACGCACATTACCGTCTTTTACCACCAAAAACGCTACTGGTACCATAGACACTCCGCCGCCCGAACCACCGCCAAATAAATCTTTAGCCGTTTTACTGGGAAAATCAGAACCGCCCGAAGCAAATCCAAAGCTCACCTTTGATATTGGTAAAATAAGCGTTCCGTCGCTCATTGTAATAGTGTCGCCAATTATAGTATTGGAATCCACCATATTTTTTATTTTGTCCAGTGTGACGTCCATTAATCCTTGAATTGGGTGGTCAGTCATATCTAAATTCCTCCATTTTATAATAATTTTTCATTGTAAATTCTTTTAAAGGCATAAATTGCCGCTATCACTATTATAAACGGTGTACCCCATATATTACAATAGAAATATCGAGTATATTTAAATTCTCCTGTAAAATCCGGTATAATATTTATTTTTTTGAACGACAAATGTAAAAAATGCTCAAGCGTAGCTACTGTGCTACCCAAATATGCCTGTGCTTTTCCATATGCTATCCCTGTGTCGGCAGGATTTTCTTCGTGAATGGGAAGCACTATTTCTATATGTTTTATAAATAGCCCCTTCAGAACTATTTTTATTGCGCCTCCTGCAGTAGATATTATTCCGATAATTTTATCTAATGTTAACTTTTTATTTTTCTTTTTTTTGTTTTGCACATTTTGAGATTGGTCTTGTTCTTGCTCTTGTTCAACTTTTTCCTTTTTAGTCGGATATAAGTTAAACGACAAAAATAGAATTCGTAATTTCACAGTAAACTTATCATAATCCATTTTTACTTTTAAACATATCGGTAAAGCCAAAAACAAAACTAAAACAGCTAATATAATTATACATATCCACGCAAGTATCATTAAAAATATTTGCATTTATTCTTCACCGTTTTCATTTGGCTGTATTGGCATCACATCTTCATCGTGCAAACTTGGCAATTGAGAAAGTGATTGTATACCAAAAGTACGTAAAAATGCATCTGTAGTGCGAAACGATACAGGCCTCCCAGGCAAATCCAATCTACCTGCTTCCTCTACGAGCCTTTTTTGCAAGAGAGTTTGCACCGTAGAAGATGAATCTACCCCTCGTACTTGCTCAATGAATGAGCGCGAAACAGGCTGATTATATGCAATTATAGCAAGCACCTCCAGCGCTGCCGAAGTAAGCGGGGTGTTGCGGCGCGTATCTAACGCAGCTTTTATATAAGCACCATATTCGCTTTTAGTGGCAAGCTGCCATTCATTTTCAAGCTGCAACAGCTCTATGCCGTGTGAGCTTGTTTCGTATTCGTCTTTTATCGACATTAAAAGTCTTTCTACAACGCTCGTTTCAATCTCTAATACATTTGCTAACTTGTCTGCACTTACAGGTTCTGCATATGCAAACAGCATTGCTTCAATAGCCGCCTTATATTGTTTTAAATCCATAATAGCTCCACCTTTTTGTCTATTTGCGATTTTTATTATGCTTGAATACTTTTATTTCTTCTGCTGTATCTATAGTGATGCGTCCTGCACGCATTAATTCTAATATTGCCAGAAATGTAGCTACTGTTTGGCTGCGTCCTGCACTATTGGCAAATAATTCGTGCAGCTTATTTACTTTGCCTGTAATCAGCCCCCTGAGAATATGTATAATACGCGAGCTTACCGATACAAAAGGAGCTTGCACAATAGGCTCAAATTGCTCCTGTCGCGGCGCTCTGCGCCGTGTGGCGCGTCCCATCATAGAAGTATACACACCGCTAAGCTCTCTTATATCGTGGCTCAAACGATATGTAAAATCCTGCTCATATTCATATGGTTCCCTAATCACCGTAAATACATTTTGCGACATTATTTTCAGCTTTTGAGCTACTGTTTTACACATACTGTATTCTATTAATTGCCCTGTCAATTCCTCACGCAAGCGCTCTGCTTCTTCACTTTTTGGCAAAAGAAAATACGATTTCATTTGCACAAGCTTTGCAGCAAGCTCTATAAATTCACTTGCACTCTCCATATTAGCATCATCAGCATCGTTTACTATGGATACATATTGGTCTATTAACGACACAATTTCAATATCATATATATTCATTTTGTTTTTAGATACAAGATATAGCAATAAATCCAATGGGCCTTCAAATTCTTCTAATTTAAACTGTATACTTTCCATAATAATTACCCTATATAGCTATTGAGCTAAATAAAAGGTTAACAAAAAACGTACCTTTATCAAACAGCATTATCACAAAATTACTTACAACATTCATCGGCATATCTAAAAATCCGCCCATCAGCACAACAAACAAAGCCAAAAAAATGTATTTTTCATATTTCATCAATCCAAAATATACGTCTTTTGGTAAAAACAGTAATAATATACGCGATCCATCTAACGGTGGTATCGGAATAAGATTAAATACAGCAAGCGTTATATTCATTGTAATCATTGTAAAAAACAATATACTCAACACATCTTGCATTATTCCAAACGGCCTTGAGAAAATTATAATTTTGTAAACTATCATACTTAAGTACGCCAGCAGTAAATTTGATACAGGCCCTGCTAAAGCCGTAAGTGCCATACCCAGCTTAGGATTTTTAAAGCGGTTTGCTCCTATTGGCACAGGCTTCGCCCAACCAAACCCTGCCACCACCATACACAATGCCCCAAGCAAATCAAAATGCGCTACAGGATTTAGTGTAAGCCTACCGTAGTCTTTAGCTGTAGAGTCTCCAAGCTTGTATGAAACAAATGCGTGCGCACATTCGTGCCAGGGAATAGCCGTGAGCATTACTAAAGCTCTTATTGCATATTTTAAAATAAGATTATTCATTTTTTACTCCGTGTTTCTAATTGCTCTATTTAGTTTATCTAGTATATTATACATTTTTTTAATTCTTTTTACAACATAACAAACTTAATTTATAAAAAGGCTTGCATTTTATTGAAAAGTTTGATAATATATTAGAGCTACTTGAAAAGAGGAGGTGCAGAGAATGGCAAAGTGCGATTGTTGCGATAAGAGTGTATCCTTTGGAATTAAGGTATCTCACTCACATAAGCGCTCTAACAGAGCTTGGAAACCTAATGTAAAAAGAGTGAAAGCTATAGTAAACGGTTCGCCCCGTTATATATACGCCTGCACCCGTTGCTTGCGTTCGGGTAAAGTTACTCGCGCAGTTTAATAGGTTTAAATTAAAAGCCGTCTCTTATGAGGCGGTTTTTTTGTTTGTAATTTAATCATTAATGCTGTAAATTACCGGTATTTTAATGTCATTTGCCTGTAGCGCTTCTCTGAAAATCACAAAAAACGTGTCTATATCTTTTTCATCTATTGCACCAAGACTGCATAAGCGGAAAGTATTTGTGCCTGATATTTTACCCGGATATATTGTAAACCCACGTTCGTAACAATAATCGTGTACTTTTGTAAAATCCCAATTCGTATCATCCGGATATTTTACAGACACTACGAGTCCTGCTTGCCATTCACGCTTTATTACATCTTTAAATCCAAGCTCACTCAATCCTTTGTGTATAGCTTCAAACACTCGTGTATGGCGCGCCCATTTTGCTTCTTCTCCTTCTGCAAAATATTCCTCTAGTGCTTGCTTTGCTGCATAAATAGTTTGCACAGGTGGAGTAAAATGCATCTCGCCTGTTTTTTCCAAAAAGTCATATTGTAAAAACAAATTACAGTAATACGAACGCGTAGGATAATCTTTGGATTTACGTATAATTTCTGTGTTACCAACGATAAACGAAAGACCTGTCATCGCCATAATACCTTTTTGTGCCGATGCCATACAAAAATCCACGTTATCCAGCTCTATATTTATCGGACGCATAGCATATGTGGAAGTGGTATCTACAATAAACACCGAATTATATCTATGAGCCAAATCACCTATTTCACGAATAGGGTTTAAAATACCTGTTCCTGTTTCATTATGTGTAGTATACACCAGTGCAATATCAGGATTGGATTTTAAAGTTTCCTCTATCTTTGCTAAACAGGGCAATTGGTCAAATGCAAACATCAGATTAATATGCGGCAAATTATAGTATTCGCATACTTCTACAGCTCTTGAGCTATATGCTCCATTATTAATAATTAATATTTTTTTGTCTTTTGGCAAAAGCGAATTAATACATACGTCAATATTAAGTGTACCCGAGCCGCAAAACAGTACAGACGTATATTTATCGGGATTGCCGTGTACTATTTTAACTAAATCTGCGCGCATTTTGCGCATTATATCGCCAAATTCCTTTTCACGCGGACAAATATCAGGCACTAACTGTGCAAGCTTTACCGTATCCGTTGTAGTAGCAGGTCCCGGATTTAAAAGTACATTTCTCTTAATTTCTATCATATATTTCACACCTATCTATTATATTCTGCCAAAAATCGTTCTTTTAGTTCTTCGCTTGTTTGTGTAGGACGTCCGAGATTATCCATACATTTAGATTTTATCTCGGCATATAAACCTGTAAAAGACGGTTTTGCCAAAAAGTCTTTTATAGCTTTACTAAACTCATTTACATTTGCTGCACAAAACGTATTTTCGCGGTACACTAATTTCATCATTTCCGACAATGTAAATTGCATTTTAGGCAATGGTTGGCTTCCTGTGGATTCATATGTCTCGTTAGAAAAAACTATGTGCATAAAATTTTGTGGTCTTTGTGCAGACAATACCGGTAAAATTGATGGGCGCATCAAAAACGCTCCGTCTCCGTCCACAACAACAACTTTTTTATTGGGATTGGCAAGTGCAAGCCCCAGCCCTATAGATGAAGCGCAGCCCATAGAACCCACCATATAAAAATTTTGTTTATTATCTTCCAGTTGATATAATTCTCTGCTTGTAAATCCTGTTGTGGTTACAATTATTGTATTGTTGTCTCTTGATTGCGCAAGTATTTCCAATAATTCACATCTCATAAGATTGGATTTGCTTTGTGCGCTGTCTTTAAGCTCTACTGCTTCAAACGTATCTTTTTTTACAAGCAAGCAGTACATTTTATTGGATTTTTCGATATATTCTGCCGCTCTTTTTGCTTGTGCCAAAGCTTCATCTTGCTCAAGCGACAATATTTCATATTTTATATCCATATCATCAAGCAGTTTTTCTGTAATTTTACCCATTAATTTATGCTGAGGTTCATCTTTACTGCTGCCTCGATATCCTATTACCATTAAGCACGGAATTTTGTATATAGCGTTTAATGATGTTAGCGGAGACATAGCATTACTAAGTCCCGAATTTTGCATAAAAACAATGCTTTTTTTATTTGCAAGTGCCATACCTGCGCTGATTGCCACTGCCTCGCCCTCGTTTGCCACAGGAATATAATTACCTGTATTTACAGCATAATTTATAGGATATTTTAAAAATGAACACGGGACAGATAATACCTTTTCGTAACCTACAGAAGCTAAAGTTTGCATAAACACTGATGTATTAATCATAATTTCTCCTTTATCCAAGCTCACTTGCTCGCTCTAAATCCACCATATTATTTACGTCTATCCAGTCTTGTGAAGACACAGTCACTACTTCTACTTCTACGCCTTTACCAAGCATTGCATTCAATAAAGTGTCCATATTCATTTTCTTATTGTTCGATTGCAGCGCTTCATTCAACAATTCTTTTAACGTTTCTATGGCTTTGCCTTTTACAAATGTGATACCAAGCGCACTTCCGCACAAATGATGAGTATCATCTTCATCTGCAATAGGTGCAATTTTATTTGCGCATATTACTTCATCAAGCACACCGTTTTCTTTAGAGCTTGAAAATACAAATTCATTGTAATTGCTGCATTTATAATCTTTATCCACCACTATTGCCATATCTTTATCTGAATTAAGCAAGTCAAATAAAATATGTTTTTTAAATATTAAATCGCCATAGCTTATTATTGTTTGCCCCCGTAAAGCATTTTGTGCCAATGCTAATGAATACACTTCAGAAGTATTTTCAAACTCATCGTTGTCAACATAATTCACTTGTGGTATATTTATTGCTTCTTTTTTATATCCGCGCACTACCGTTATATTTTTAATTTCGTGACTTTGCAAAGTAGCAATTTGAGTTTCTAATATGGATTTACCTTTTACTTTTATCATTGTTTTCGGTTTGTTTTGTGTCAATTCATCAAGATGGTTACCTCTTGCAGCAGCCAAAATAATTGATGAAGTATCCTCAGCGCCACGAGGAAGATATAGCTTTTCAGCACGCTCAAGCTCATCATTGCCTTGAATACGAAATATTTCTTGAACTGTAGCTATTTTGTCCTCTACGCTCGTCAATGTTTGCTCTGCAAAAATTTGTTTGCTAACATTTTGCATAGCGCTTATAGATGCTCTAACATTGTGATTTGCCCATATTACTGTAGATACACCAAGCTCTTTAAAATGGCTTGTCGGTGTAGCGTAATATTTTGTAGGAACGAGAATAATAGGTGTTTTAGTGCCAAATTCGCGGAAGAATTGGTCTATTTCTTTGCAATCAGCACGCTTGCTATGTACAAGTAAAGCATCTGCGCCTGCCTTTACATACGCTTCAGCACGCTTTAAAGCATCTTCCAAGCCTACTCCTGCAATAAAAGATTCAAGCCTAGCTACTACTACAAAATCTTCGTCGGTTTGAGCATCTTTCATCGCTGTAATTTTACCGCAAAACTCATCAATTGGAGCAAGTGAATCTGAGCTGTTTTTTAAAAAAGAATTGGCTTTCGGGAATTTTTTATCTTCAATACAAACACCTGCAACCCCAATTTTTTCAAGCTTGTTCACAAGGCGGCGTGCATTATTAAAATTTCCAAAGCCTGTATCTCCGTCCATTAAAATTGGAATAGTCGTAGCATCACTCATATATTCAAGTACATCAGTAACTTGTGTCCACGAAGCCTCATTATTATCACGTACTCCAAGTGATGCCGAAATAGATAATCCACTTGCCCAAATTCCTTTAAATCCTGTTTCCTCCACTATTTTGCCTGATAAACCATTGTGTGCTTCCATAATAAACTCAAGCTGATTAGAATTTATCATATTGCGCAGCATTGTTGTTTTTTTCATTTTATATCTCCTTAATTTCAATATGTCATAATAATAATCTTATATTGAACACTATATTACACCTTTGTTATCAATAATGCAATATATTTGTTCAATTATTTGATAATATTTATAATTTTTGAAACTAAAGTGTAAAAAAATCGCCTCGAAACAAACTAATTCGTCTGTTCGAAGCGATTTTAATACCATTTATTTTTTAGTACCAAACTTATACTCAGTACCTGTGATAATACGTTTAATATTTGCGCGGTGCATATAGATTACAATAAGTGCTATTACAAAAGCAAATATTGTAGGAATTAACACTTCTGTATTTCTATATATGTTTAAAACAAAAGTTAACAATGGATAACTTATCGCGCAAATAACACTTGCCAGCGATACCATTTTTGAGCATAGAAAAACAATTAAAAATATTACCACTAAAGCTATAATCAACGTCGGCTCTATTGCCAATAGCGCACCTGTAGCTACTGAAACACCCTTGCCGCCTTTAAACTTAAAATATACTGGAAACAAATGCCCAAGTACAGCAAAAATTGCAGCAATATATGCGCCATATAAAGGATTACTATCTGCGGATATCAAGATAAATATCGTTCTGCCAAATAAAACACCCACTGTTCCTTTAGCAATATCTCCAATAAGCGTTGCTGCCGCTGCACCTTTGCCAAATGTACGTAATACATTCGTCATACCTGCGTTTCCGGAGCCAAATGTACGTATATCTTTGCGATAACAAAGCTTAGATATAATAATAGCAAAATTTATTGAACCTAAAAGATATGCCAATAATGCGGACATTAAAGAGGCAATCAAAATATTTATCATAAAAACCCTCTATACTTTCTCTCCGCGTTCCCTTATCAACATTCTGATAGGGGTTCCTTCAAGCCCAAAGGTTTCGCGAATTTGATTTTCAATGTATCGTCTGTAAGAAAAATGAAAAAGCTCTTTAGAATTAGAAAAGCACACAAATGTCGGAGGTCTTGTGGCTATCTGTGTAATATAATATATTTTCAGTCGTTTACCCTTATCAGATGGAGGCTGTACCCTTGCTGTAGCGCGCGCAAGCAAATCATTTAACATACCTGTAGTTATCCGCATTGCGTTTTGTTCATCTACATATTTTATAAGTTCAAATAAACGTTCCACTCTCTGCCCTGTTTTTGCCGATATAAAGATAATAGGCGCATAAGACATAAAGCTAAAATCGCCTTCTAGCTTTTTGCGTTCTTTTTCCATTGTTTTATCATCTTTATTCTCTATTGCATCCCATTTGTTTACCGCAATAACGCACGCTTTGCCTTGCTCGTGAGCAAACCCTGCCACCTTAGAGTCCTGCTCTGTAAATCCGTCTTGTGCATCTATCATTATCACGCACACGCGCGCACGCTCTACAGCAGCCAAGCTACGCAATACACTGTAGCGTTCTACTCCGTCCTCTACTTTGCCTTTACGTCGTAAGCCTGCTGTATCTATAAATGTAAATTTACCGTGTGAATTTTCAACATCGCTGTCTACTGCATCACGTGTAGTACCTGCCAAATCAGCCACAATCATACGGTTTTCGCCTAAAATATAATTAACAAGGCTGCTTTTCCCAACATTTGGTCTACCTATCACAGCTACAGAAATACGTTCATCATCTTCATCGTCTGCTTTTTCTACGGGTAAATTTTTGCATATTTCATCTAAAATATCACCAGTACCGTGTCCGTGAACAGATGATACAGGAAACGGCTCGCCTAATCCAAGCGAGTAAAAATCGTACAGCTCAAGCGGCACTTTACCTACATTGTCCACTTTATTCACTGCCAATACAATCGGTTTGCCACTGCGCATTAAAATAGTAGCTATCTCTATATCCTGTGCGGTTACTCCGCTGCGCAAATCGGTGACAAAAACAATAGTATCCGCTGTGTCTATAGCCACTTGCGCTTGCTGACGTATATGCTTTAAAATAGCATCGTCTGCTCCTGTTTCAATTCCGCCTGTATCAATAAGCAAAAAATTATGTCCCTGCCATTCACAGTTGCCATAAAGTCGGTCACGCGTTACACCGGGAGTATCTTCTACAATAGCAAGACGCTCTCCTATCAACTTATTAAAAAACGTGGATTTTCCCACATTTGGTCTGCCAACTATGGCAACTATTGGTTTAGACATATTATGTCCTTTCTATTTCAGTAAATTGTTAAGCACTTGAGCGCCGTCCTGCGGCATTAATCTGATTTTACATTTTAATTCAAGTGCTAAATCTCGCACAGTCACATCATCTAAAAATTTATCTTTTTCTTCTCGCAGCATCGTCAATGGAATACACAGTGTTTTACTTATTAGCTTTCCCTTAAGTTGAGCTTTTAAATCAGTACCTGTTATAAGCCCTGCTACGCTCACATTTCCGCCAAAAAAGTCGTTGCGAATAGCGTGTACTTTAATGCGCAATTTAGGATATTTTGCTTGTAAACGCTCACTCAATAATAAAATTAACGGGTATGCCAAAGTACCTGTTGCCATATCTATCTTTTTAGGAAATAGCATTTTATGAGGAATTTCAAGCTCTGCCATAAATTCATCATAAAAAAGTCTCCACATACCTATGCCATTTTCCAATTGCAAATAATCATCATAAAAATCGCCTGAAGGTATTTGCCTTTCTGCTAAAAGATACCATTCGTCAGCAGGATATACAAGCCTTATGCCAAATTGTGATTTGTATTTTTCACCATATTCTTCTAAAATATCAAGCGTTTTTGCAGCCGACTCTTTATCGTATGGCTGTAATTTAAACAGCCCCTCTCGATATCTTGTAAGTCCGCTTGGTACAGCAGCAATGCTCTGCACCGCAGGATATAACGAGCCAAGCTTTTCAAGGCTTTTACGTAAAGCATCGCCGTCATTAATATTGCGGCACAGTACCAATTGGCAATTCATTTTAATATCATTTTCAGCAAATTCATCAATGTATTTCAGCACATCGCCTGCATTTTTATTTGCCATCATTTTTATGCGCAAATCCTTATCAACTGTATGCACCGAAATATTTATTGGAGAAATGTGCATTTGCTTTATTCTATTTACTTCGTGTTCACTGAAATTAGTGAGTGTAACATAGTTACCGAATAAAAAAGATAAACGTTCATCATCATCTTTAAAATACAAAGTTTCGCGCATATTTGGCGGTAATTGGTCTATAAAACAAAACATACAATGATTTTTACAAGAATGTTTTTCATCTATAAGATATCTCTCAAACGAACAACCAAGCGGCTCATATTCACCTTTTTTTATTTCAATATAATTAAGCTTTCCATTTTGCATTACAGCTAATTGCAAATTAGATGCTGATGAATAAAACTCGTAATCCAGCATATCATTAATTTCATTGCCGTTAATTGATAAAAGGCTTGCGCCTTTTATTATATGTGCATTATCGGCAGGTGAGCCTTTATCTGCATCTTGTATTTTTACAGCCATTACAAGGCCCTCCGTTTATAATGTTACTAATATCAACAAAACACAAAAAGGGAAGGATTGCTCCTCCCCCCTTGTACGATGCGCAAAGCAGATTACGCTTCCTTTTTAATGATTTCTTTACCCTTGTAGTAGCCGCAATTGCCGCATACCTGATGGGGAAGCTTGTATTCTCCGCATTGTGTACACTTAGCAAGTGTAGGCGGGGTCAACTTCCACACAGAGGAGCGTCTTTTATCGCGCCTTGCTTTAGAAATCTTTCTCTTTGGTACTGCCACTATAAGCACCTCCTCTAATGTGTAAAACTAAGATAGCAGTTGTTTCAATATAGACAGTCTGTCGTCTGTAGTATCAACGGCACAGGTACAACCCTCTGCCTTCTTTTTGCCACAAACGGGACATAGCCCTTGACATTCATCGCTGCAAAGCAGCACTGTTGGTACTAGGAGCAAAATCTCCTGATAGATAAGTTCTTTCACATCTAATTTACCATCAGGGGTAAACGGCAGCTCAGCATCATCGCTAAGGCTGTCCTCTTCCTTTATGGTATATTCCCTTTTTACAGCAAATACTCTCTCTACTTTATCAAGACATCTGGCACATTCAGCCTCTACCACAGCATCAGCCGATACAATTAATTGCATTGCACTACCCGACAACATAAGATAAAGCTCTGTAGATACAGGTTTCTTTACCCAAAATCCCGGGAAACCCTCGTCTTGTAAATCAATAACAACATTTTGCTTTATGGGAGCATTGTAGCTGCTAAAAAGCTTACGTATATCTAACAGCATATACACCTCCTAAAGGTTGCTTAGCTATTATAACTGCAATTAAAGCAATTGTCAATAGTAAAATATCAAGTAGTACCCAAAAATTGTGGGGGCAAAACTGTCCCCACAAAAAAATTTAATACTACAGGAACTTTTTTACATCTGCCGGCAGCACATCTTCGTCTGCAGAAACAGTAACAACAATCTTAATATTTGCACCTGCAAGCTTTTCAAGCTTTTCGAGCAAAACACCAAGACCTGCCAAATCGTGATTGCCAAGCTTTAAGACACCATCTACATACACTTCAACGATGTCGTAATTGCCTGCTAAAATACCTGCTACAAAGCCGTACAAAGTCTCATAATTTGTAATATTGTATTCATCAACATCTATGAGACGCGCTGCGTGGTCAATGTCATAAGTGAGCTTCATCGATTTTTCGATACACACAATATTGCCCGGAGTAGTCTTTGCCGCATCATTTATCATATTGATCATTGCCTTGGTCTTGCCTGAACCTTTGCCACCAACGATTAATTTAATCATAGGAATACCTCCTTTATTTTAACACCATCCGGTGTAGTTAATTAAGTTTGGCTAATAGCTGAGTTTGCAGCTCTTCATAGCCTTTTTTGCCAAGTAAAGCAAACATATTTTTCTTGTAGCTCTCTACTCCCGGCTGGTCAAATGGATTTACTCCAAGCATATATCCCGAAATCGCACAAGCTTTTTCCAAGAAATAAATCAAATATCCAATATTTTGCTCATCTAGACTATCTATTTCCAACACAATGTTTGGTACTTTACCATCAGTATGTGCCAAAATTGTGCCTTCCATTGCCTTGCGATTAACTACGCTCATATTTTGACCGCTCAAGAAATTAAGTCCATCAAAATTTTCTTCGCTTTTTTCTATAAATAATTCTTTAGCTGCATTTTTCACATCTATAACCGTCTCAAACATTATGCGTGAGCCGTCTTGCACAAATTGTCCCATAGAATGTAAATCAGTAGAAAAAATAACACTTGCCGGAAATAACCCCTTATTATCTTTACCTTCGCTCTCGCCAAATAATTGCTTGAACCACTCGTTCATCATAGCAAAACTTGGCTCATAACAAGCAAGCAGCTCAACGCTCTTGCCTTTACGATACAAAATATTACGTGCAGCCGCATAGCGGTAACAATCATTATCTGCATTGCATTTTGCAAAAGCTTCTCTTGCAGATGCAGCACCTTGCATTATCTTATCAATATCAATGCCGGCAGCCGCAATAGGTAATAGGCCTACGGCTGTAAGTACAGAATATCTGCCGCCCACATCATCAGGCACCACAAATGTCTCGTACCCCTCTTTAGTCGCAAGCTCTTTTAAAGTACCGCGAGCTTTATCTGTGGTAGCAAATATACGTTCTTTGGCAGCATCTTTACCATACTTTTTCTCTAAAAGCTGCTTGAAAATACGAAACGCTACCGCAGGCTCTGTAGTAGTACCCGATTTCGATATAATGTTTACGCTGAAGTCCTTGCCTTCGCATATTGACAGTACATCTTGAAGATATGTAGAGCTAATTGAATTGCCTACATAAAAAATCTGTGGTGTATCCGTGCAGGTCTCATTATATAGTGAGCCTTTCACAGCTTCTACCACAGCGCGCGCTCCAAGATAGCTTCCGCCAATACCAATAACAATCAGAACTTTACTGTTTGCACAAATTTTCTTTGCTGCCAATTTAATGCGAGCAAACTCAGATTTATCATAATCTACAGGTAAATCCACCCAGCCAAGAAAATCATTTCCCGAACCGCTTTTAGACACTAATTGCTCGTGAGCAAGCTGTACTTGCGGAAAAATAGCCTCAAATTCGCTGTTTGCTACAAACTTCTCAAGATGTTTACCGTTAAATTTTACGCTCATATTAGTACCCCCGATACATATTGAAGAAGCATTTATGTTTCTTTATATTAAATATATAGGAAAGGGGGCAAACTGTCAAGCGCACAGCAAAGATTTTCACTATATTTTTTATTTTTATTTAAATAATTTTATAAGCTAATTAATCCATTTAGTAAAAGTAACATACCTGCGTTAAAGCTCATTTTATCTACGCTGCCATCTGCCAATATTTGATATTCTGATATTTTTTCCTCACCTACACTGACAGTCACTACACCAACTTGCGTGTTTTTTACTATTGGCGCTTGCGTAAATTCAGGCAAGGTTTGTGTGATTTTCAGTTTTTCACTGTCACCTTTTTTAATTAATATTTTATTTGGAATTAAATAATCAAGCTTTACCTCTTTCACAGCACCCATATGCACAGGTAAAATTTCACATTTATCTGCAATGTTCGGAAATGGTATTGCTTCGAAATTTGCAAAGCCATAATCCAATAATTCCATTGCGGCTGTAAATCGGTCTTTACTGTTTGTTGCACCAAGCACTACCGCAATAAGCCCCATATCATCTCGCACCGCGCTCGCAGATATGCACACTCCTGCTTTGCCTGTAGTGCCTGTCTTTAATCCGTTAATCCCCGAGTATTTTTTAAGCAGTTTGTTTGTGTTTGTTAATTGCGTAGTGCCTGCGCGCAAAGTATCCATCCATATCGTAGTATACTTGGTAATATCTTCCCCATAATTCAGCAATTTTCGTGACATTATGGCAACATCTGCGGCACTTGATAAATGATTATCTTCGTCTAACCCACAGGCATTTTTAAAGCTAGTGTTAACCATACCAAGCTCTGCCGCTTTTTTATTCATCATATCCACAAATACGCCTTCACTGCCTCCAACATATTCTGCCACTGCTACAGCGGCATCGTTAGCAGAAGAAACACAAATCGCTTTTAAAAGCTCATCTAAAGTAAACTGTTCTCCCGGTTCAAGCCAAATTTGGCTTCCACCCATTCCAAAAGCGTGTTCTGATATTGGCACAATATCAGAATAAGCTATTTTTCCTGCATTTATAGCATCAAAAGTTAAGATAAGTGTCATTACTTTGGTTATTGAAGCAATTGGTACTTTTTCGTTTGGGTTTTTTTCATATAAAACATCGCCTGTATCCGCAGAAATCAAAACAGCATTTTTGCACGGTACATCAAAGCTTGGTAATTCTATTTTTGCATAGCCGCTTACCTCTTTGCTCTCGGTAGATAATGCTCCGCCCGAGGCATATACACTTGGATATATTGTTACAGCCATTATAAAACAAAGAATTATCGAAACAAATTTTTTTGCCGTCATTACTAGCCCTCCTTGCAAATTGTTACTATAATTTATATGCAGAGATAAGCTAATTTATATATACTATTGAGATTTTTATAGTATATATGTATAATTAATAATATATTTTAAAAATGGAGTTTGATATGTTGAAAGTAGCTTTTTACACCCTCGGCTGTAAGGTTAACCAAAATGAAACAGGCGCACTTGCACGTCTGTTTGAAGAAAATGGATTTGCGCTGTCGGATACAGATTATGCTGACATCTATATCGTAAACAGTTGTACAGTTACCAACGGCGGCGATAAAAAAAGTCTGCAATGGTTACGACACGCAAAAAGCGTTAACAGCAAAGCAATCACCGTTCTGACAGGTTGCTATCCGCAAGCTTTTCCCGATATTGCTGCGCAAATATCAGAAGCTGATATCATCACAGGCACATCAAATCGCAAAAACATACTAAATCACGTAATTAAATTTATACAAAACAAGGAAAAAATTGTTGATATTTTACCACATACCGATAATGAAATATATGAAGAGCTTCCTACAGAAAAACTTTTGCATCACACTCGTGCTTTTATTAAAATAGAGGACGGCTGTGACAGACATTGCACATATTGTGTTATCCCTCGTGCGCGCGGAGCTGTACGCAGCCGCAGCGAACAAAGTATTTTGAACGAAGTTAACGAGCTTGTATCTTATGGATACAAGGAAATGGTTATTACAGGTGTAAATCTTTCCAGTTACGGAAAAGATACCAATACGTCTTTAGAAGAAATTGTAGTGAAAATAGCGAAAATAGACGGAGTACGTCGCATACGGCTTGGCTCTTTAGAGCCTGACCTGATTACAGATAATTTTATAAATACGCTGTGTGAAGTAGATAAGCTTTGCAGACAGTTTCATCTTTCATTGCAAAGCGGCTGTAATGCCACTCTCAAACGTATGGCACGATTATACACAAAAGAGCAATTTTTATCTGTAGTTGATAAATTACGCTGTGCTTTTCCCGATGCTGTATTCACCACTGATATTATTGTAGGTTTTCCTATGGAAAGCGACGATGACTTTAACGAAAGCCTTGAAATAGTACAAAATGTAAGCTTTTTAAAAGTACACGCTTTTAGTTATTCTCAGCGTGAAGGCACTCCTGCTACCAAATTAAATGGTCAAATATCCGAAAATCTGAAGTCGGTTCGATTAAAATCAATGATTGAATGTACAGATACCGTCCGTGAAAAAGTGATAAAAAATATGATTGGTACAAGCGCTCAAGTACTCTTAGAAGGCCCTGTAAACGCGCACACATTTACAGGATATACGAAAAGCTATGTCCCTATACTTGTAAAAGCACAGGGACATAAAGTAGGTGATATTATTAATGTGCAGCTTGATAGCTATAATGGCAATCGATGCACTGCAAAGCCTATTTAATTGAACATTTATTCTATAGCTGAATGGCCTAATATGTCATTCAGCTTATTTTTTATTCTTTGTTGTCTTATTTTGGTTGCGTTTTCATCTATAATATATTTATTATCCAAATAACGAACTAAGTCCCCTACTTGGACGTTTTTAGGCAAAAGATTTATTTTTACACTCACTACCCTCTCATCATCGCCCACTAATTTTGCAAAATCTTCTTCAATTGCTTCTACGGAAAAATACATATTTTACCTCTCTGCTGCTATTTTACATTCTCCATTTTCATCTACGTATGCAATTATTACTCCTCTTTCATCTGTGCGCAATACCTCCGCTCTTACATTTGCAAAGCTTGCAAGTGCTTCTTTATGCGGATGACCGTAAGAATTATCTTTGCCACAGCTAACTATAACAAAATCCGGATTTATCCCACTGATGAAAAGATTTGTATTGGACGTTTTAGAACCGTGATGCGCTGCCTTAAATACATCAGCGCTTATATTTAAATTGCTATGTACAATCTCGTTTTCAAGCTCTTTTTCTCCATCTCCTGTAGAAAAATATCTTATACCCTCCGTTTCAAACATTGTAGCCAAAGATAAATTGTTGTAATTATCTGTTTTTATGCCATTTGCCAAAACAGTTATTTTTCCATTTCCTAAAGTATACTGTGCGCCAACATTTGCCGTTTCTGCCGCAATGCCTTTTTCGGCGATTTTATCAAGCAGCTTTTCAAAAGTTACCGATGTCGGCATTGGTGCTTTTTCGAAATCAGGTAAAATAATTTTTTCTACATTGAATTTATCTATCACTCCGCTCATACCACCGATATGGTCTTGATGAGGGTGTGTCATAATAAGATATTTAAGTTCTTTCACACCTGATTTATCTAAATAATTGTTTAATTGCTGTTGAGCTGATTTTTCGCCTGCATCTATTAGTGCAAATTCTCCGCTCTGTTCTATAAGAACGGCATCACCTTGCCCTACATCAATAAAATGGACTTTAGTAGCGGCGCTGTCAGCGCTGCTTAAATTGTCTATTTTATGGCTGACTATCGGATTTGATAAAACTATTAATCCTATAATTACAACTATGCTAACTACAGATAATAATGCAAGTGTTAACGTTTTTTGAAAGGCTTCACCGTCTTTTTTGTTTTTACGCTTTGGCATTTGATTGCTCCTTTTTCCTTTAGCAATAGCGGCAGCAAGTCTTCTCTGTGTATTTCTTTTAGTGCCTCTCTCACTCTTTGTGCATTACGCGGCTCATAATATTGCAATAATGCACGTTGCATTGCTTTTTCTTGCGCAGATTTAGCCACATAAACAGGCTGTAAGGTATAAGGGTCAAGCTCTGTATAAAACATACAAGTAGACACCGTACCCGGCGTTGGGTAAAAATCTTGCACCTGCTCCGGACGTATGTCGTTTTTTGCTAAATATTCAGCCAAAATAACTGCATCGCGCAAAGTAGAACCCGGATGACTGCTCATTAAATAAGGTACTAAATATTGTTTTTTACCTGCTTTTTTTGTCAATTCATAAAACTTTTTGGAAAATCTATCATATACTTCTATTGGCGGTTTGCCCATATATGCTAAAGTTTTATTGGCACAATGCTCAGGTGCTACCTTTAGCTGTCCTGAAATATGATGTTCTATAAGCTCTTTAAAAAAAGCATCGTTTTTATCTTGCATAAGATAATCATAGCGTATACCACTGCGAATAAATACCTTTTTCACACCTTTGATAGCACGCAATCGACGTAAAATATCCAAATACTCACTATGGTCTACTAATAAATGTGAGCAAGGACTCGGTGCAAGGCAATGTTTTCCATTAGGACACATACCTTTAGTCATTTGTTCTTTACAGCTGGGAAGTCGAAAATTGGCTGTAGGGCCGCCTACGTCGTGAATATATCCTTTGAAATCTTTATCTTGGGATATTATCTCGCCTTCTTTTACTACGCTATCTGCACTGCGGCTAGTTACTCTGCGTCCTTGATGCATTGTAATTGCGCAAAAATTGCATCCACCAAAACAACCTCTGTTTTGTATAATCGAAAACTGCACTTCTTCGATAGCAGGTACCCCTCCAAGTGATGCATAAGACGGATGTACACTGCGTGTAAAAGGTAATGCATACACTTCATCTAATTCTCGACGTGTAAGCGGTGTAGATGGTATGTTTTGCACCAAATACTTGTCGTTTTGTTTTTGTATTATCGGCAATGCAGTTACAATATCTTGATTATTCATTTGTATTTTGCAAGCCTTAGCATAAGCCACTTTATCAGAGCTTACTTTAGTGAAAGAAGCACATTCTACATATTTTTGCGGTAATTCGTCAAAATTAGCTGTAAAGCAAGTACCATTTACATCGTGAATAGAGCTGATATTTTCGCCTTTAACAAGCCTATTTGCTATTTCAATAGTTTGATGTTCACTCATTCCATATGCAATTAAATCTGCACCGCTATCTATTATTATACTTGATAATACTTTATCTAACCAATAATCATAATGAGCAAAACGGCGAAGCGATGCTTCAAGCCCACCTAAAATAACAGGAAGATTAGGATAAGCTTCCTTTGCCATTTGAGTATATACTGTAGCGCTACGGTCGGGACGTTTGCCTGTTTTTCCACCCGGTGTATACTCGTCTTTATCTCGTCTTATTTTAGCTACAGAATAATGCGCCACCATACTATCTACATTACCGCCGCCAATAAAAAATCCGTAACGCGGCGGCCCATATTCGCGCATTGATTCACAACTTGAATAATCCGGCTGCGAAATAATTCCCACCTTATATCCTGCTGCATCAAGTATTCGCGAAATAATTGCAGCGCCAAAACTCGGGTGGTCTATATACGCGTCTCCCGTTACCAAAACAAAGTCTACATAATTCCAGCCGCGTTCTATCATATCCGCTTTGCATAGCGGCAAAAAAGCATTTTTATCCATACATCTCCTATATTTTATTGCTTATCTGTCATCTCACTGTTTTGCATTGTCATTTCTATCCATTGCTGTCGAGATATCAGTACTTGACGTGGTTTAGAGCCTTCGTACGGTCCAATTATATGCAGTGCTTCCATCTCGTCCATTATGCGCGCGGCACGAGCGTATCCAAGCTTGCATTTTCGCTGTAACAAACTGGTAGATGCCATACCTGCATCTATTATTACTTCTACCGCCGTTTTAAGCATTGGATCGTTTTCATCACTGTTGTCATTATTTCCGCTCGCCTTTTCAGGTACTGCACGTTTTTCCATTTCTTCTATCATTGCTTCATTATAATCTGAGCTACCGTGCTTTTTAATAAAGTTTAATATAGCTGTTATTTCTTCGTCTTTTACATAAGTGCCTTGTATGCGTATAGGCTTACTTGCACCCACAGGCTGAAACAGCATATCTCCCATTCCAAGCAGCTTTTCAGCACCGCCTGTATCTAAAATAGTGCGGCTATCTATTTGGCTGGATACTGCAAAAGCAATGCGGCTTGGTATATTAGCTTTAATTAGTCCTGTAATTACGTCTACAGACGGACGTTGTGTAGCAACAATTAAATGCATACCCGCTGCGCGTGCCTTTTGCGCTATTCGGCAAATATAATCTTCCACCTCTTTGCCTGCTACCATCATTAAATCTGCAAGCTCATCGATTATAATAGCTATATACGGCATTTTTTCCATACCATCTGTCTCTTGAACCAATTTGTTATATGTTTTGATATCACGTACATTATATTCAGCAAATAGCTGATATCTCTTTTCCATTTCTGCTACAGCGCTACCAAGCGCGCCTGCCGCTTTGCGTGCATCAGTAACCACAGGCATTAGTAAATGCGGTATGCCATTATATTCGGCAAGCTCCACCACTTTAGGATCTACCATTATAAGCTTTACGTCTTCAGGTGACGATTTATACAAAATACTAACGATAATGGAATTAATACATACAGATTTACCGCTACCCGTAGAGCCTGCTATAAGTAAATGCGGCATTTTTGTAAGATCTGCCACTTGGCTCATACCTGCAATATCCTTGCCCAGTGCAATAGATAAAGGTGACTGGCTCTTTGCAAAAGATGCAGACTCTAGTATGCTGCGTATACTTACAGATACACTCATACGGTTTGGCACTTCTATGCCTACCGCAGCCTTGTTTGGAATAGGTGCTTCTATACGTACACCTGCTGTAGCAAGATTAAGAGCTATATCATCTGCCAGCCCTGTAATGCGGCTTATCTTTACACCTGCCGACGGTTGCAGCTCATATCTTGTAACACTAGGCCCTCTTGAAATATCAAGTATTCTTGTCTCTACACCAAAACTGGATAATGTTTTTACCAGTAGCTCCGCATTATGGCTTAGCTCTTGCTCTACGCCATCTTCATCGGCTATTGCCTGGCTGTGAAACAAGCTTAAAGGCGGATATGTGTATCCTTCTTTATCGCTTCGCGCAGGTACTATCTCCACCTGTTCATTAGCATCTATTTCAAGCTCCGGCCGTATACCTATTGCCTTTTTAATAAGCTCTTCTATCGGCTGTTCAAGCGGCGTTTGAGATGGCAATTCAGCTTGCATACTCTCAATTATAGGTACGGCTTTTTCAATAATTTCATTTTCTGTTTCATATGCTTCAGCTTTTAAATTATCGTCTGCACCTTCGTCGAACGGCTCTTGCTGCAATTGCTCTCGCATATCAATTGGAGGGTACATTCCAAATGTACCTCCCGGGCCTATTGTCGGTTTTTGCTCTTCTTCAATATCTATGGTCTCTACCGCATCAGGTCCAAGATTAACATCAATAATGGGCGATGCTTTGTATTTTGGCTTAATAATTGCATCTTTTTTTATCACGCGTTCATTTTGCGTTTCCGAGCTACGCACATCATCTCTTTGTTTATTATTCAGCTTCGATTTTTCACGAGCTTTATCCGCTTTAGCTGAAAAAAACCTTGCAATGTCTACAGGTGTTATTCCTGTAAACAACATAACACCCACTATAATCAAAACCACCAAAATAATATTAGCAGCAGGTCTGCCGCATAGCATTAATAACGACCAGCCTACAATAGCGCTAAGTAATCCGCCGCCCATTGCTTGTGCGCCCGAATTATAAAGCGCTATTAAAGCATCTTTAAACGGCAAGGTTTGTATGGGTAGATTAGAAAACACAAGCGCCGTTCCTTGAATAAACAATATTAAAATTATAGCTTTGCTTAGCCTGCCCCAAAACGGTTTCCCCATAGCAATAAGAACGGCAATAAAAATAATAAGCGGCCCTACAAAATACATACCAATTCCAAAAACACCAAATATAGCAGTGCGAATTGCTTTCCACACTGCCTCGCCCTCCACAAAAGTCATTGCAAGTATAATTGCTCCAATACCAAAAAGCAAAATACTCCATTTTCTATCTGTTCCTAATTCTTTTTTAACGGGCTTTCTTTTTTGATTTGTTTTTTTAACGTTAGTAGACGGCTTTTTAGTAGCTGACATTAATACACTCCTAATATTTGGCTTATAGCCAATGATGTATATTCATTTTACCACTAAATAAGCTTATTGTAAAATTATTTTGTTTCTATCTCCTTATATAAATATTTCATAGCGTCTGCAAGTGTGCCAAGCTCATCTATCAGCCCTTCTTTTACAGCGGTTGTTCCATCTAAAACACTGCCAACGTCCATTACAAGTTCCCCCGTGTGCATCATAAGTTCTGTAAAACGTTTTTCTGATATTGCAGAATGTCTCGCTACAAATCCTGTAATTCTTTCTTGCATACGCTCAAAATAGCACATAGTTTGCGGTACACCAAGTACCATACCCGAATGTCGTACAGGATGCACCGTCATAGTAGCGGTAGGCACTATAAAGCTGCGTTTTGCAGCCACAGCAAGCGGTATCCCTATAGAATGTCCACCTCCAAGCACTAAAGATGCAGAAGGCTTTGTGATGCCGCTTATTAGCTCTGCTAAAGCAAGCCCGGCCTCTACATCACCTCCCACAGTATTTAATATTACCAATATTCCCTCCACCTCGGGATCCTCTTCCACCTCAATAAGCTGCGGTATTACGTGTTCGTACTTAGTGGTTTTTTGATTTTGACTTGCAATTTGATGCCCCTCTATTTGCCCTATTACAGTAAGGCAATGTATAATATGTTTTCCTTTCGTTTTCATAACAGAGCCTGTTTCTTTTATATTGTCAATTTCTGTTTTTATTTCTTCGGCTTCGGTTTTTGATTTTTTTATTTTCTTTGTTTTATCTTGCATTTTAATCACTCCTAATAATATAGCTTTTACTTTTTAAAGATATTTATACGAAAAATATATTATCGGATTAATTGTTATTTATCAGAATATAATAAAGGTACTTTTCCTACTATCAAAGTTTGTGCTACGCACAGCTCATTATCCACTTCTACGCTAGTGGAATATCCAGGCAAAATAGCACTCATTTGCACAGAAAAATGTATAAAAATGCTATGCTGTGTTTGATTAATTCCTGCCGTTTCCAGCTCATCTGTAATTTCACTTTTTACATAAGATGCAGGTAAAACCGTTAATTTAATATTAGGCCCTCGTCCCGATAATAGCTGCCAGCCCAGCAAAGTGCCAAGCGGTATGCTGATTTTTTGCTTTTCTATACAAAGCAGCTTATTTGTCACTGCATCTGTAAGCCTTGCCTTAAACAAGTTTACCGCTACGGAATTAATATGCACAGCTATCACACTGCCATCTGCTGCATAATCGGTTTTTACAAGCTTATCATAAATATCATCGTTTTGTGACAAAATATCCATTACAGCTTCGTTCATTGCAAGGACTGATAGTACTCTGCACTGATATTGCGTCATAGTTGTTATCACCGGTCTAAGCTGTTTATCGAGCAGTGAAAATAGCGAAATAATTATTAAACATATCAGCGCCAAGCGCAAAATCAAATAAGCTTTTTTGGATAAATGTTTTTTATGCTTAATCATCATTTCACCGCCTTATTAAGTATATTGTATGTGACAGTATAGATAAAAGTGCATAAAAAATAAGGCTGCCAATTTTGGCAGCCTTATTAATGCTTATATTAGATTGAAATAGTAGCGGCTATATCAAGCATTGTGGTATCTATAGTTTTATACATTGATAGTGCAACTGAAATATCATAGTCTACAATAGATTCTGCACGTGTAGCAACTACACGATTATAAATACCTTTACTTAAAAGCTCTATTGCGTGATATCCAAGACGACTTGCCACTACACGGTCGCGTAATGACGGCGAACCGCCGCGCTGTACGTGTCCTAACACTGTAGCACGTGAATCTATACCGCTAAGTGATTGGATTTCATTGGCAATATCACTTGCGTGTCCCACACCTTCGGCAATAATTATAATAAAATGTTTTTTGCCTGTTTTTTGTGTTTTTTGCATTTTAGACAAAACATCGCGTTGTAAATCATAAGGCACCTCAGGAATAAGAATAGCAAGAGCGCCCACAGCTATACCTGTATTAAGTGCAATATATCCTGCATTACGTCCCATTACCTCTACTACACTGCATCTGTCGTGGCTTTGCGTAGTATCACGCAGCTTATCTATCATTTCCACAGCAGTGTTCATTGCAGTATCGTATCCTATTGTATAGTCACTGCACGCAATATCATTATCTATTGTTCCCGGTATGCCAATGCACGGAATACCTTGTGCCGCCATATCCTTACAGCCGCGGAATGAGCCGTCACCGCCTATAACCACAAGTGCATCGATATTATTGGCGCGGCAAGCATCAGCTGCTTTTTTTTGCCCCTCTACTGTTTTAAATTCTAAACAGCGAGCAGTGTAAAGCACTGTACCGCCACGGTGAATTATCTCTGAAACACTGCGTAAATTCATCTCCGCGATATCGCCTGTCAACAGCCCGTTATATCCGTGACGAATACCCATAACTTTATATCCACGCGAAATAGCAGTACGCACTACCGCACGTATTGCCGCGTTCATTCCCGGTGCATCTCCGCCGCTTGTAAGCACACCGATAGTTTTTATTTCCTGGTTCATAATAGAAATCCTCCATTCAAACAATCTAATAATATATTATAACTATAATGAATTAACAATTCAAGCTTTAACACATTTTTCTATTTTACTACAACATTTTCATCACCTAGCACTTCTTTAAGTGCGCGCATAAGCGTGGGATTATTGCTTACCCATAAGCTTTTTGGTGCAAGCAATACTTGTTTATTATCCTCAAAATATAAATATACAGGCGTTACTCCGTCAAAAATTTCAAGATAACTAATGACATCATCATATGCTTTGCCTTCACGCGTAGGCAGCTTTAGCCAAAGACCTGATTTATCCTTTTGGGTTGATGCGTATAATTTTTGCGGTTCATATTTTTTTATATCCACTATTGTCTCAGCTAATAGCTTTGGCGGCTCGTCCTCTTTTATTGATACTCTTCCCCGTATAACCACAACATTATTTACTATCAATATTTCCGCACAAAGCTTAAACACCTTAGGAAACGCAAGCACTTCCATTGTTCCGCTCAAATCCTCTACTGTGAGAAATGCCA